>CAJQND010000245.1 GCA_905479595.1 uncultured Hyphomicrobiales bacterium | reverse complement strand
CCCAGCGCTTTACCGGCCATGTCGACCAAAGGCCCCGGTATTGGCGCCCTCGCGCTCACAAAATATCGCAGATTTTCAATAGGTTGCTTTGAATTCATGGCGCACGTTGCGAGATCTGCAACGAATGGTGTTGCACCCATGATAAACCGGCATTTGTGTTCGCGCAGGGCCCGTAAACAAATCATAGGGTCCCAGATATCCTGCAACACAACGCTCGCACCCAACATCACTGGTAACAGCGCGCCGAAGGCATAGCCGAGCTGATGTGCCATGGGCGAAGGCATGTGGATCGTATCGTTTGCACCAAGTTCCAGCCGCTCGGCAAATCGCCTTATGTTCGAGAACAGGGTGTTTGAAGAATGCATAACCCCCTGCGGTTCACCGGTGGTGCCGGAGGTAAACATAAGCTGTATGATGTCATCTGGTTCAGCTTGGTTCTCTTGGGTCGGCTTCATCTGATCAAACGCTTCATCTTCAAGCAGAAAAGCGAAACTATCAGGGCCTTGGCCACCTGCAATTACCACATGTTCAAGCGTCGGGAGATCATGTGATAACTCCTTGTACATATTGGGAAAATCATATTCGCGAAAGCATTTTGGAACAACCACGACCTTGGCTTCGGTGAGGGCCAGCATGAAGCGCAATTCGTGGTTGCGGAAGATTGGCATGAGCGGATTACACGCCGCGCCGATACGTGCACAGGCAAATACGATAACGGAAAACTCCCACCAGTTTGGCAGTTGCATGGCAACCACATCATGGCGCTTGATACCGAGGCGGGAGAGGCCAATGGCCGCCCGGTTCACCCGTTTGGCAAACTCACGATAAGTTAAAACGGTGGTTTCGCCGCTCTGGGAATTGGTCGCAATAAGCGCGATCTTGTCCGGGCAATTGGCTAGGCAAGCATCAAGATGGTCAGTGCTGGTTTCATTCAGCCACAGACCATTCGCGCGCATTTGCTGCTTACGATTTTCAATCAGAACCGCATCGAACTCCACCGTTTAAACCTCCCTGAGCGGGTGCTTATCCAGAGGTAATGTAAATATGTTTACATAAATACGCAAGCCAGTACGTAATTACTTGATTATGCGAGATTTTCTCTAAACTGTTCTAACTATTATCAATTTTAGAAAAATTATCGAGCATGCGATCAAGGTAGTGATAAATATGGGCGAGGTCGTCTATCGAAACCCCATCCAGCGCTTCATCATAATAATCGAATATAAGCGGTGTGATTTTGCTCTCCCAAAGCCGTCGGCCCTTGCTGGTGAGAACAATTCGCCGGGAGCGTTTATCCAGCTTGTCGCGGGTTTTACCGAGGTAGCCGGTCTTCTCCAACCGGGCGACGACACCGGCAAGATTCTGGCGGCTGACCTTGAGGTAACGCGTCAGGTCGCCAATTGACATGCCATCTTCTGCCTCAGGGCGCGATAACGCCCCAAGAGCAGCCCATTGCTGGGTTGTAACCCCATGTGCATCCAGCGCTCTGGTGCCGGTCTTGTGCATCATGTTGGCGCATTGGTAGAGCCGGAAGAACAACCTGTTGGCAAGTTCCTGACGTGCGATTTCCCGGCGATCACCAGTCTCATTCCCTGTCATTTTTTCTCATTTCGTGCCAAAAATTCCCATTTTTTCGAAAACTTGTCCCCGCTCTTTCGCACTTATCATGTCGCCTGCCAGAAGAATGTCAAGGCAATGTATAGCAATATATTGACATAAATTTCTGATCAATGAATAATGCTTTTGAGGAAGCACGTTTTTCAGGAGCAATGCCAGTGGGGAAACCAAAGGGAAATCCAATGGGAAGATTTGACGGCAAGGTAGCCATTGTCACCGGAGGCGGTGGCGGTATCGGTAGTGCAGTTTGCAAACGCCTGGCTGAAGAGGGCGCGAAAGTGGCGGTGTTCGACATCAATGAAGACACAGCACACGCCACAGCAGACAGCATCGGCGCGGCGGCACTTGGCGTGCGGGCAGACATCACCGACCTCGCTTCGGTGCGCGATGCGGTGGCAAAGAGCGAAGCAGAGCTTGGGCCCATTGCAGCACTCATCAACAATGCCGGGTGGGATGTGTTCAAACCATTCTTGCAATCCGATCCGGAATTCTGGCGCAAGATTATCGACGTTAATTTAATCGGTGCACTGAACATGCATTTCGCCGTGCTGCCTGGGATGGCAGAACGTGGCTATGGCCGGGTGGTGAATGTGGCATCTGATGCCGCCCGTGTCGGCTCATCGGGTGAATCCGTCTACGCCGCCTGCAAGGCAGGGCTTCTTGGCTTGTCGAAAACCCTGGCACGCGAACATTCCCGCCAGGGGATCACATTCAATGTGGTTTGCCCGGGACCAACCGACACCGCGTTGTTTGCAGGTTATGCAGAAGGCGCAGGCAATCCCGACAAGTTGCGCGAAGCCATGCGCCGGGCAGTGCCCATGGGCCGTATTGGTGTACCTGAAGACTTGCCGGGGACAATTGCCTATTTCGCCAGTGACGATGCGGCATATGTGACCGGCCAGGTCATCAGTGTGTCTGGCGGACTGACAATGAGCGGGTAACGGATAACTTGAGGAACGCAATATGGCCTATGAAGACATTCTCTACGAGATAAAGCAGGGAGCCGCCTGGATTACCATCAACCGCCCCGACAAGATGAACGCCTTTCGCGGGCGCACTTGTGAGGAGTTGATCGATGCGTTCACCCGCGCCTCCTGGGACACTTCAGTAGGTGTCATTGTATTGGCGGGCGCAGGCGACAGGGCATTTTGCACAGGCGGCGATCAGTCTTCCCATGATGATCAATATGACGGTCGTGGCATGATTGGCCTACCAGTGGAGGAACTGCACTCGGTTATCCGAGACGCACCAAAGCCGGTGATTGCCAGGGTGCAGGGCTATGCCATTGGCGGGGGCAATGTGTTGTGCACCATTTGTGATTTCACCATCGCTGGCGACAAGGCATCCTTTGGCCAGGTTGGCCCCAAGGTTGGCTCAGTAGACCCGGGCTTTGGCACAGCACTTCTGGCCCGCGTGGTGGGTGAGAAGAAAGCCCGTGAAATGTGGTATTTATGCCGCCGCTACCCGGCTGAAGAAGCGCTCGCAATGGGCCTGGTCAACACTGTTGTGCCGGATGCAGATCTTGATGCAGAAGTGGATAAATGGTGCGCGGAAATCATGGAGCGTAGCCCCACGGCACTGGCCATCGCCAAGCGGTCTTTCAATATGGACACAGAGCATATTCGCGGCATTGCCGGCATGGGTATGCAGGCACTGAGCCTTTATTATTCAACCGATGAATCCAAGGAAGGGGTCAAAGCCTTTCTGGAAAAACGCAAACCGGATTTCAGGAAATACGCCAAGTAGTCTGACCGGGAGACAACCGGCAGATAAACAATACCATTAAATACGCATTAAAGTACGAATATACAAAAAAGGCGAATGACCGATGAAAGACAGCTTTAAAACCGGCCTTTCGGCCACCCGCACCATTACCGTGGATGATGCCCGCGCGATTGGGTTCATGGGGGATGATTGCCGGGTCTACGCAACACCAAGTCTCGTCAGCGATATCGAATATGCCTGCCGGGACCTGGCTTTTGCCCATTCAGACAAGGATGAAGACTCCGTTGGGGTGAATGTTTCCATCACCCATATGGCGCCAACATTGATCGGAATGGAGGCAGAGATCACGGTCACTGTTTCGGTGTATGAAAAACGCCGGGTAGTGTTTGATATCACTGCCAAAGACACCCTCGACACAATCTGCAAGGGCACCCATGAGCGCTTTATTGTCGATGTAAACCAGACCCGCGAAAGGCTCAAGGCGAAAGCTGCAAAAGCCAAGGCACTGGAGGGGTAAGGCACGATGGATAAACCCGGCCAGCGCGCGACAGAATATGTTCCGACATATTGCTATCAATGCGTGGCAGGGCCGGACCTGCTTCAGGTGAAAGTCGAAAACGGGGTGGCAACCGAGGTCACCCCGAATTTCGATGCAGAAGACATTCACCCGGCCGCGGGCAGGGTGTGCGTCAAGGCATTTGGGTTGATCCAGAAAACCTATAATCCACACCGCATCAAAACGCCAATGAAGCGGACAAACCCGAAAAAAGGCAAAGACGAAGACCCCGGTTTCGTTCCCATAACTTGGGATGAAGCTCTCGACCTGATTACCGAAAAACTCAGCACCATCCAGCAGAACGGCCTGACCGATGAAAACGGCCACCCGCGGCTGGCAGCAAGCTTTGGCGGTGGCGGCACGCCAACCGCATACATGGGAACGTTTCCGGCATTTCTTTCAGCCTGGGGCGTGGCGGATTTCGGCCTTGGCAGTGGCCAGGGCGTTAAGTGTTACCATTCCGAGCATCTCTATGGCGAACTTTGGCACCGGGCTTTCACTGTGTGCGCCGATACCCCGCGCTGCGACTACATTCTGTCGTTTGGCTATAATGCTGAAGCGTCAAGTGGCGTGTGCGGGGTGAAGCGCCATGCAGATGCCAGAGGGCGCGGGGCAAAGCGCATTCAACTGGAACCGCACTTGTCGGTTACCGGCGCATGTTCAAGCGAATGGCTGGCAATAAAGCCGAAAACCGATGCGGCATTTCTTTATTCCATGCTCTATGTGCTGCTCCACGAAATCCCGCGTGGGGAGCTTGATCTTGATTTCATATCCAACCGCACCACATCGCCTTATCTGGTCGGCCCAAACGGTTATTACATGCGCGAGCCCAAAAGCGGTAAGCCGCTTGTGTTCGATACCGCGAAAAACAAACCGGTGGCATTTGATACACCTGGTTCGGTGCCAGCACTTGAAGGTGAGTTTAAAATCTCCGGCCACGAAGAAGGCCCCGATGATATCCTCTGGAAGCACACACAAGTTGCCTGCCGCACGGCATTTTCTCTCCTGGTGGAGGCCATGTGCCACTACTCCCCATCCTGGGCTGCGGAGGTTTGCGGCATACCGGCGGTGAAAATTCGCGAGGTGGCGCTGGATTTTCTCAAACATGCCCACATTGGTGAAACAATAGAGATCGAAGGGCGCACATTGCCTTTGCGCCCGGTGGCCATCGCACTCGGTAAAACAGTGAACAATGGCTGGGGCGGATTTGATTGTTGCTGGGCACGAACATTACTGGCCTGCCTGATTGGCGGACTTGAAGTTCCTGGCGGCACATTGGGCACCACTGTGCGCCTCAACCGCCCGGCCACATCGCGCCAGGCCAGCGTGACCCCAAGCCGTGACGGCATCATGGACTATCCGATGAATGCCACCAGAAAGGAAAACTGGGTGGCGACGCCCGACGTGCGCAATGCCAACCGGACACTTGTGCCCCTGGTGGCAAACTCGCCATGGAGCCAGGCGCTTGGACCAACGCATCTGGCCTGGATGATGCAAAAGGACGCGTTCGATCCCTGGCCAAAGGCCAAACCGCCTGATGTGTGGTTTGTGTATCGCACCAACCCGGCGATCTCGTTTTGGGATACGGATGCGCTGAGCGATAGCATGGCGAAGTTTCCGTTTACCGTGTGTTTTGCGCTCACCCGGGATGAAACAAACCATATGGCAGATATTCTTTTGCCGGAATGCACCGACCTTGAAGGGCTGCAACTCCTGCGTATCGGCAATTCCAAGTATACCGAACAGTTCTGGCGCCATAGTGGTTTCGCTTTGCGCCAGCCCGCCGCCACCACGCAAGGCGAAGCGCGGGATTTCACCTGGATCGCCACGCAACTTGCTGCCCGCACAGGATTGTTGGAACGCTACAATACCGCGATCAATAGAGGTGCGGCAGGAATTGTGCTGACTGGCGAAAACTATGATTTCTCGCTCGCCCCCGATACCGCACATGATGTGGACGATATCTGGGATGCCTGTTGCAAGGCAGCAAGCGCTGAACTGAGCGATGGTGAAAACACAGACGGGCTCGACTATTACCGAACCCATGGCTTCAAAACCATCGAGAGCCCCGAGCTGGACTGGTATCTTTATCCAGTTATCGAAGATCTGAACCTGCGCTTTGAAATGCCTTATCAGGAACGGCTCAAACGGGTTGGCGGTGAGCTTTCCAACCGCCTGCACGAGCAGGGCATTACATGGTGGGATAATCAGCTGGAAGAATATGAACCACTGCCAGCTTGGCACGACTATCCCGGCCTTTGGGAAAGCGCGCTTGAAAAGAATTTCGACATAGATATCGCCGATTTTCCGTTCTGGCTGGTGACCTCGCGGTCCATGCAATATGCCTGGGGTGGCAATGCGGGTATTCAGATGATCCGCGAAGTGGCGCAAAATATTGCCGGCCATGATGGCGTGATCATGAATGCGGCGCGCGGCCACGAACTGGGGTTTTCCGAGGGCGATCTGGTAGAAGTCTCCTCGCCCCTCAACTTAGCCAAAGGCAGGGTGGTGTTGCGCAATGGCATCCGCCCGGACACATTATTGATGATCGGCCAGTTCGGCCACTGGGCCACACCGCTGGCAAAGGGTTTCGATGTGCCGAGCATGAATGCTCTGGTGCCGATGTTGCTTGATCTGACCGATTCCACCGGGTCGGGGTGCGACCTGGTCAAAGTCAACATACGCAAACTGGCGGGGCCGTCATGACCCGCTGGGCTATTGCTGCTGATCTCAACCGCTGTATCGGGTGTCAAACCTGTACCTCCGCCTGCAAACACGCCAATGCCACACCACCTGGTGTGCAATGGCGCAAGGTGCTCGATTTCGAGGCTGGCGCATTCCCCGATGTACACCGCGCTTTTCTCCCTACCGGGTGTATGCATTGCGATGACCCGCCTTGCATGCACGTGTGCCCATCCACCGCCACCGGAAAACGCGATGATGGGATTGTCACGATCGATTATGATATCTGTATCGGCTGCGCCTATTGCGCCCTGGCCTGCCCGTATCAGGCGCGCTTCCGGTTAGACGGGGCGTCATTTGCCTATGGCGGTCTCACCGGCATGGCCAATGAGAAACAGCGCGAACAGCCGGAACGGTCTGGCGTGGCGCAAAAATGCACATTCTGTGTGGAGCGGATTGATGCAGGCCTCGCCGCTGGCCTGACACCAGGCATCGACCCTGAAGCAACCCCCGCCTGCGTATCGTCTTGCATTGCCGGTGCATTACATTTCGGCGATGCCGATGACCCAGACAGCAATGTCGCAAAACTACTGGCTGAAAACCAGCACTTCCGAATGCATGAAGAATTGGACACAGGCCCGGGAATTTTTTACTTGAATGGCGCTGGAAATGCGGATCAACCCGAACCGGAACTGGTGGCAGACCCGGCCAGTCAGGCAAGTGTTGCACCGGCGCGGCAAACAAGTTGGGACTGGCGCGCGGCGATGAATTTCATGGCAGGCGGGGCAGGCACTGGATTGTTTTTCGCCAGTGCCCAGACTGCTTTTACAGGACCCACACCGTTGCTGCCCGGCCTCATCGCCCTGGCATTGGTGGCGACAGGGTTGTTCTGTGTATGGATGGAAATTGGCCGCCCGTGGCGGTTCTTAAATGTTTTTCGCAATCCGAATACCTCATGGATGACCCGTGAGGCGCTGGCGGCGTTGCCATTTTTGGCCTGCGGACTGACAGCGCTGACCTTCAACCTACCTTTACTGGGGATGGTGGCCGCTCTTTTTGGTCTGCTGTTTCTTTATTGCCAGGGCCAAATTCTCCATGCCGCCAAAGGCATTCCCGCATGGCGGCCCGCACAAATTCCCTATCTGATTTTCGCCACCGGCCTGACGGAAGGAGCAGGTCTGTTTCTGCTGCTGACGGGAGGTGCGTCTCTCGGAATGGCGGCTGGATTACTTGCCCTCACCGCACTGCGCTACTTGGTTTGGCGGCGGTATAAAGCAAATCTGTTTTCTACCGGCGCACCGACCAGGACGGTTGAGGTTCTGGAACGGTTTGAAGGTGGGTTCTTCAGCGCCGGATGCCTGGCCCCCGCCGCACTGGTTGTGGCCGGGTTTTTGCTGCCCGGACTGCAACCAATTCTTTTCTCTCTTGCAGGCCTAGTGGTATTCACCAGCGGCTGGTGGCTTAAATTCACCCTGGTCACCAAAGCCGCCTACAACCAGGGTTACGCTATCAACGCAATGCCGGCTCGTGGCGGCACAGGCGCTCCAGGTATCAAACCAGGCTGGACGGCGAAACCTTGAATCCACACTCCGGCATTCAAGCTGATTATATTTTTGATTTCAGGCGAACGCGAAAGCTATTCCTGATATTCAGCCGGGTCGAGGTCGTCGCTCCAGCCAGCATCGGGTGGGCTGTGTTTGGCAAGTTCCAGGCGCATCAACTCAACATGTTCTTTTTCTTCTTCGGCGAATTCCACGGCCAGTTTTTTTACTTCGCCATGGGTGGTCTCGCGGGCAAGTTGGTCAAAGAACGCAAATGCCTTTTCCTCTGCACGCAACGCCAAACTGACCGCATGCCATGGGGTCATTTTGTAATGGGCCGCATCGATATCTACGGTTTCCGGGCCTTCCGGATCGTCCCATTTATATTCCCACGGTTTGATGTCGGGAATGTCCATGCCGTCCATCTGCTGGCGGATGTCGGCTGCATGAACGGCTTCAATCTTGGCCAGTTTGCGAAACAATGTGCAAAGGGCCGGGTTGTTGTGCATC
>CAJQND010000244.1 GCA_905479595.1 uncultured Hyphomicrobiales bacterium | reverse complement strand
AACCCTTGTTACGGGGCTTGACCGGCTGGATATGGCGGGAGCGTTAGCAGGAATTTAGTTTCCTGCGCTGTCACACCTGGCTTTCATTTCCATAATGTAACTTGTGTTTTGGATCTTCCACGCTAACAGTACCACACTCATCTCATGAACTGTTTCACTGGTTGTTCAGGCAATCTGAATGGCCGTATTTAAGGGCTGTCTTTGAGACACTAAAGTGCCCGACACTTAAAAGGGAGAACCGCGAATGGATCGTCGTTCATTTATTAAAAAAGCCGGTGTTGCTGCCGGTGCAACTGCAGCTACTGCAAGCCTTGCTACTCCAGCAATTACCCAAGAACGTAAAGACATGGTTGTTGTGGCCACATGGCCGCGTGACTTTCCAGGTCTCGGCACTGGCGCGCAGCGTCTCGCCAAGCGCATCGGGGAACTGACCGATGGTCGCATTAACGTGCAGTACTTTGCAGCGGGTGAACGCGTTGGCGCGTTTGACTCATTTGACGAAGTCGCATCTGGCAACGCACAAGCGTATCACGCTGCGGACTACTACTGGAAAGGCAAGCATCCTGCTTGGGCCTATTTCACATCTGTGCCGTTTGGTCTTACCCATAATGAGCACAATGCCTGGATCAACCAGATGGGCGGTCAGGCTCTGTGGGACGAAGTGGCTGGCGGATTTGGCCTGAAATGTCTGATGGCTGGTTCAACTGGCGTTCAGATGGGCGGCTGGTTCAACAAGGAAATCGAAACTGCTGACGACCTTAAAGGTCTGAAGATGCGTATTCCTGGTCTTGGCGGCGATGTTATGGCCAAGCTTGGTGCGTCTCCGGTGTCTCTGCCGGGCGGCCAGATTTATGAAAATCTTGTCTCTGGTGCAATTGATGCAACCGAATGGGTTGGCCCATGGAATGACTTCTTCATGAAGTTCTATGAAGCCGCGAAGTACTACTACTATCCTGGTATGCACGAAGCAGGTTCTACGCTTGCATTCGGCATGAACAAGGATTGGTGGGAAGCTCTGTCAAAGAACGACCAGGCAATCATCACTGCTGCTTGCGGTGAAGAGCACACCTTCTCCATGTCAGAATATAACGCCAATAACGGCACATATCTGACCAAGCTTTTGAAAGAGCATGGCGTGCAGTTGCGTGAATTCTCCGACGAAATCTATGACAGCTTCGGTGAAGCCGCTGAAGAAGTGTTCAAAGAAACAGTCGCACACAGTGACCTTGCAAAACGTACTCATGAAAGCTTCGTTGCTGCGCGTGCTGATGTTGGCGCTTGGATGAAACTTTCTGAAGGTGCTTACTACCAGCAACGCAACCGCGTTTTGGGCCTGTAAGCCTCTTTTTGAGGGATACTAAATACCGGGACGGAGCTTGTGTGCTCCGTCCCGAATTTCGGGGGCGATACACATGACGGCTGCCGGACAGGCGCTTTCAGGCGATCAAACAGACGAATATTCATATGGACCCGGCGATGTAACGCCCGGTATTTTGAGTTTGCGCATTTTCGCCTGGGCGATTGTTGCAGCGACATTCGTTTTTCTTATCAGTAATTATCTCGTATTCTGGCACGGATGGCCGGGTATCTCTTCGGTGCTCGCGATCATCGGTATCGAGGATGCCAAAGGGACTGCTACCAGTGGCCTCGCCTGGGTGCAGGTGCTGGCTTATTTCGGCTGCCTTGCCGTTCCTGCCGCTTATGTTTTCTCAACCCGCCAGCGCAGTTTGCGGCGGGACAGCGCAAAGATGAATGCAATCGTTGCATATATCATCCGCGCCGCTTTTTGGGCCGTTCTGATTGTTGGGCTCGTAGATATGATAATTTCGTTTCTGCGGGTGGAAGGGTTACTGGAAAGCGTTGTTGGCGCAGATCTGACCCAGCAATTGGGGCGATCCCAATTCCGTGGGCCATATGTGCATTTGCCTTTAATTGGCCTGTCTTTGATCATCGCGGCGTTCACACGCACCCTCGGTTTCACGTGGTTGGCGCTGCTTGTGGTGGTCGCTGAACTGCAGATTGTTATTGCCCGGTTTATCTTCTCTTATGAGCAGGCATTCATGGGCGATCTGGTGCGGTTCTGGTATGCCGCGCTTTTCCTGTTTGCCAGTGCCTACACTTTGTACGAAGAGGGCCATGTGCGCGTCGATGTGCTCTATGCCCGGTTTGCACCGAAAACCAAGGGGATTGTCAACGCGCTTGGCTCGTTCTTGCTCGGGATTTCCTTGTGCATTGTTATCCTTGGGGTTGGCATGGGCGGAAAATCCAGCATCATCAATGCACCACTTTTGAATTTCGAAGTCTCCCAGTCTGGTTTTGGCATGTATGTTAAATACCTGATGGCAGGCTTTTTGGCCGTTTTCTCTGTATCGATGATGGTGCAGTTTGCGGCTTATGTTCTCGAAGGGGCTGCGGATTATCGTGGCGACCCTGGTACCCGCGAACTTGACGCGGACATTATTCACTAGAGGCATCCACACGTCATGGAACTACTTTTTCTAGCTATACTTGTCGTGCTGATGGCTTCCGCGCTCGGGTCTGGTTTTCCGGTTGCTTTTGCACTGCCGGGTTCAGCCATTTTAACCATCGGCCTGGCTGCAATTACCGGCTATCTTTTTGCAGGTGATTCCAGTGCTTATTTTGCCCAGGGCAGTCCGTTTCAATGGCTAAGCGCGGGGGTGACCAATTTTCGGGGCGTTTACTGGGAGGTTGAGCGAGATACGCTCATAGCCATTCCATTGTTCGTGTTCATGGGCATCATGCTGCAGCGTTCAAAAATCGCTGAAGACCTGCTTGTAACCATGGCTCAGTTATTCGGCCCGGTGCCTGGCGGGCTTGGCATTTCGGTGGTTTTTGTTGGGGCATTGCTCGCCGCGACGACCGGAATTGTTGGTGCAACGGTTGTTGCCATGGGTTTGATTTCCTTGCCGGCAATGCTGCGGAACAATTATTCCAAGGCTCTCGCCACGGGGACCATTGCTGCGTCTGGCACGTTGGGACAGATCATTCCGCCATCTATCGTGTTGATTATTCTCGCCGACCAGTTGGCCAGTGCAGTTGATCAGGCAGGCACTGCCCGCAAGGCGCTTTATAAAGCGACGACGGGCGAGTTTTCCATGCCTTCAGAGTTTAGCGTTGTGTCTACCAGTGCGGGCGATATGTTCCTCGGCGCTTTTGTGCCGGGTCTATTGCTGGTTGGCCTGTATATGGCGTTCATTCTCATTGTTTCATTTTTGCGGCCAAAACTTGCGCCAGCCATTCATTATGATGGCAAATATGACCGGGCGTTCGCGGGTAAGGTCCTGCTTGTTCTGGTGCCGCCTTTGGCGCTCATTTTTGTGGTGCTGGGTTCGATTATCGCAGGTGTTGCCACCGTGAACCAGGCAGGTGCCATTGGTGCGGTCGGGGCGACCATTATGGCAGGGTACCGGTTGAAAGAGGGTGAGCGCGGGGCCTATACACCAGCTATTCTCACGGTACTTTCCCTGTTCGCTATCTTCATAATTATCGGCAATTTTTCCACCAATGTGAAAAGCATGAATACCGCCAGCGATGTGCTGGGGGTTACCCTGGCAGCGATTGCAGTGACGGTCTTTTTAATTGGTGTCGTCTGGAGTGCCTGGCGCACCTTCCAGATCGAGGACACCATGCGCGGTGTGATGGTTGAAACCGCCAAGACCACCTCTTTGGTGTTCATCATTCTTCTCGGCGCGGCGATGTTAACTGCCGCCTTCCGTGCATTTGGCGGTGAAGAGCTGGTCCGCGACTTCCTCACCAGCCTGCCCGGCGGGTTCTGGGTACAGTTTATCATTGTTATGATGGTGATTTTCGTTCTTGGGTTCTTCCTTGATTTTATCGAAATCGCGGTTGTTGTAGTGCCGATTGTTGCGCCCATTTTGTTGGCTGATCCATCGGCAAATATCACCGCTGTGTGGCTTGGCGTTATGATTGGGTTGAATATCCAGACGTCATTCCTCACACCACCATTTGGCTTTGCTCTATTCTATCTTCGCGGTGTGGCGCCAGCGGTGGTTCGAACGGTTGAGATGTATAAAGGCGTCATTGCCTTTATCTGTCTGCAGCTCTTTGCCCTTGGTATTGTCGGTATGGTGCCGAGCCTGGTGAACTATCTGCCAACTCGGATTTCGTTGACCTCAGATACAGCGCCGCCACCGCTTAATCCGCGCCTGCAATACTGCATGGAGAAACTCATCTTTGCAGAATACAGCGAACGCGGCGATGAGATACGCAGTGCAATCAGCACGGCGCGCAGTCTGGATGTATCGTACCTGCCAAAGAAGCTTCAAAAGACCCTCACATCCAGCTTTGACAAGGCCGATAGCACATTTGGCCTGTTGGAAAAAATCGCCGCAGCTGAGGTTCCTCTTGACGCTGCAAAGGCTGCCTATCGGCCCCTGCACCGCCAAGTGCGCGGTTTGCAAAACCGTATGCGCAGGCTGGACAAGGAAATTAAAGAAAAAGAAAGCACGATCAGCCGCCTGACACGACTTGGCGAAAGCGGTGCCGTGCGGCTCAAAGCGGTTGAGCATGCGATAGAAGAACTGAAAACCGAGCGCGCGGCGTTTGAGAGTGAAATCCCCGCCAATTGGGAAGAAGAGCACAAAAAGTTCGCTGCACTGACCAAGGCCGAATTTACAGCGCGCGCCAATTACCGGCGTAATGTGGACAGCGCCTATGACGAAATCCGCAAGACCGTTGATATGCTAAACGGAGCCGAGACGCTTGTTGGGCTGGAGAGCCAGATTACCGGTCTTGAAGCAGCACTATCGGGCGCTGACACAAAGGCAGTGAGTGCTCAAATTGCAAAAGTCTCTTCAGCTATTGGCAAAGTTGACGGCACCAGCGCGATCAAATCGCAGCTCAAAAAACTGCGCCGTGAAATTCGTGCGAAAACACAAAAACCAGAAAAGATCAGCGCAGCCATGGAAAAAGCCCTTACCATGTACCGCGATGATGTGGCGTGGAGAAGCCGGGCAGCGAAGGAACTTGCACCTGGTTTGAAAGCTTATGAAGAACAAATCCGCGGCACCATGGGCTTGCGCCTGCAGCAACGTCTGCCTGAAAACCAGGCGCTTGAGATCGCCTCGTGTAATTCGGGCCACCGGGATATTTCCCTTAGCTTCTAGGGGCAAACGCCAATGTGTTGGAGAAGGCGATGAAAGCGGCTGAACTTTTCGACCTCACCGGGGAAGTTGCTCTGGTAACCGGGGCGTCTTCCGGGCTTGGATGGAATTTTTCCAGGGTTTTGGCAGCACATGGGGCGAAGCTCGTTTTAGCGGCCCGGCGGGTCGACAAACTGGAAGCTCTCAAGACAGAAATCGAAGCCGATGGCGGCAGCGCTATATGCGTGGCGCTGGATGTGGCGGACAAAACCCAGATAGGACCAGCCTTTGACGCGGCGGAAGCTGAATTTGGCACCGTGACTATCTTGGTCAATAATGCCGGTATCGCTGAAGAGAACTGGGCCCTTACCACCCCGGAAGACAGCTGGCGACGGGTCATGGATGTTAATCTGGACGGGGTTTGGTTTACCGCTCAGGCAGCTGCACAACGCATGGTGGCGGCTGATAAACACGGAAGCATCATTAACATCGCTTCGGTACTCGGCTTCAGGGTGGCACCGACCTTGTCATCTTATGCGGTGAGCAAGGCAGCGGTTGTTCAAATGACCCAGGCGTTGTCGATTGAACTTGCCAGAAACAATATTCGCGTCAATGCCATTGCCCCAGGTTATGTTCTCACAGAAATCAACCGCGAATTCTTTGAAAGCAATGCCGATAACGAGATCATCAAAACAATCGCCCAGCGACGGGTTGCAGACCCGTCGGAACTGGATGGCACCTTGCTGTTGCTCGCCTCCAACAAGGCATCCAGCTTTATGACCGGTTCGACGTTGCTTATCGATGGCGGTCAGACCTTCGGGATCTAGGGTCCCGACCCTGGGCACCAGTTTTTTCCATTTTAGTTCCGGTGAGCATTGCTCTTTTCCATGAAATCGGGATACATGCATTAAGCTTATGACAAACGAAACGCGAGCTGGGAGTTTGCGCGTATGGCACGGTTCTTTCGAGACCCTCTTTTCCATTTTTTAGTATTGGGACTATTCCTTTTTGGCGTGTTCTGGGTGGTAAATCCGCAAGCCGCCCAAAACAGCTCTGACCCGAAAACGGTCATTGTTGACCGGGCCGGGTTGTTGAAATTCTTGCAATTCCGGGTCAAAGCATTTGAACCAAACGCGGCAGCAGCTCGTTTCGATGCGCTCTCACCAGCAGAGCGTCAAAAGCTCATCGATGCTTATGTGCGCGAAGAGGTGCTTTACCGCGAGGCCAAGACATTTGGCTTGGAAAAAGACGATTACATTATCCGTCAAAGGCTGATCCAGAAGCTGGAGTTTATGGCCCGTGGTTTTGCTGAGGAAGCCACAAAAATTAGCGATGCAGATGCGCAAGCTTATTATGACACCCACCAAAGCAAGTACATGCTTCCTGCGGATGTCACATTCACCCATGTATTTTTTAGTGCTGAAAAACGAGGCCGCGAAGGCGCAGACAAGGCAGCGCGTGAAATGCTTGCCAAGCTGAATGATGAAAAAATCCCATTCACGAAAGCTGGCCAATACGGCGACCGCTTTCCCTACCATCTGAACTATGTGGAGCGTGCGCGGGCAAGTGTTGTCAGCCACTTTGGTGAAGAAGCGGCAAAGGCAATCTTTTCTGTCACCCCAAGTGATGCCATTTGGTACGGTCCGCTCACTTCTGAGTTCGGCAGCCACCTGGTCCTGATCATCAAGCGCGCAGATCGCCGTCAGCAGAGTTTTGATGAAGTTAAGTCCAGAATTAAAGACGAGCTTACGCGTCGGCGCATTGAAGAAGAAACAGAGCAAGCGCTGGCCGGTATTACCAAGACCTACACAATAAAAGTCGCGCCTGACGCCGGAAAAACAAAATGACGGCTCTCCGGTTTTCGATTTTTGCGTTTGCGTTTTTGCTGTTGCTGCCTGGTATCGCAAGTGCCCATGAAAGCAGGCCCTTGCATATCCAGATCAGTGAACGTGCGTCAGATATTTTCGCGGTAAACTGGCGGGTGCCGGCTTCGGTTGAAGCGCAAAATATTCCGCAACTGACATTTCCATCCAGCTGCGAGACCAAAAGCAGCGGGCCGCAGGCACGATTGTTAAGCTGCCCCGGCGGGTTGTCTGGCAAAATGATAAAGATAAGCTATCCGAAATTTAATCCGTCTATTTCTACGATTATTCGCCTCACGCGATTGTCGGGTGAAGTGCGCATGGCGGCGTTGGGGCCAGACAAACTGGCATGGGAAGTGCCAGACAAGGAAACGGCGCTGGGTGTAGCCAAGAGTTATCTCGTCCTTGGTGTGGAGCATATCCTTGGTGGATACGATCACTTGCTGTTTATCGCCTGCCTTGCGTTTATTGCTGGCACTTGGCGACGGATATTGATCACTGTTACCGGTTTTACGCTTGCCCATTCCATTACGCTGGCACTGGCAGCACTTGGTGTTGTGCGCTTGCCTGTGCCTCCTGTCGAAGCAGTGATTGCTCTTTCGATTGTATTTTTGGCGACCGAAATTGCCCGCGGGCGAAGAGACAGTCTTACATGGCGCTACCCTGTCACGGTGGCAGCTTCGTTTGGTCTGCTGCACGGTTTTGGCTTTGCCTCGGCATTGAGCGAAATCGGCTTGCCACAAACAGAGCTGCTCACGGCCTTGTTTTTCTTCAATGTCGGCGTTGAACTCGGCCAAGTTGCATTTGTTGTATTGATACTCGCTCTGGTATGGGGTTTTCGGAAATCGGGCATTTTCAAAACCGAAGCAAGTGACAGCATGCTTGGTTTGCCTGCGTGGGCCGAGAAGCCAGCAGCTTATGTTATTGGCAGCCTTGCAGCTATGTGGATGTTTGAGCGGATTGCCGGATTTTGGGCATAAGAATCAGTATTTCAGAAGTAAAAAATGGGAAAATAAAATAAAACTGTTGAATTGGAAAATTTATACAATAACAATACTTGAATATAATTGTTATGGAGGTGAAATTGACCAATTCAACTGCGCTAAGTGCGGGAAAACTCAAGAATATCTTGGGAAAAACCTTATGTTTCGCGTTGGTCGCAGTGAGTGCCGTACTCGCAGCGCCTAGCGCATTTGCCAAAACAGAAAAACCAAACATCCTGGTGATCAGGGGTGATGATATTGGCCAGTCCAATATCAGTGCCTATACCATGGGTGTCATGGGCTATCGCACGCCGAATATCGACCGTGTGGCCAAAGAAGGCATGATCTTCACGGACTACTATGGCGAGCAGAGCTGCACCGCCGGGCGTTCTTCGTTCATTACCGGGCAAAGCGTGTTGCGCACCGGGTTGAGCAAGGTAGGCCTGCCAGGAGCCAAGGAAGGCATGCGGGCCGAAGACCCGACAATTGCCGAGCTTTTGAAACCACATGGATATGTTACGGGCCAGTTTGGTAAAAACCATCTCGGTGACCGCGATGATATGTTGCCGTCCAACCGTGGCTTCGACGAGTTTTTTGGAAATCTCTATCATCTGAATGCAGAAGAAGAGCCTGAGAACGAAGATTACCCGAAGGATGCTGAATTCCGCAAGAAATTCGGCCCACGCGGGGTGATCGATTCCAAAGCGGATGGCGAGATCAAGGATACTGGTCCGCTCACAAAGAAGCGCATGGAAACGGTTGATGATGAAACCGTCGCTCGCGCAATCGACTTTATTGACCGCGCCCATAAAGCTGAGAAACCATTTTTCGTGTGGTGGAACGGTACTCGGATGCATTTCCGCACCCACGTGAAGGAAGAACTGCGTGGCATATCAGGTCAAGACGAGTATGCCGATGGCATGGTCGAACATGACCGCCATGTGGGACTGCTTCTCGACAAGGTGGATGAACTCGGTATCGCCGACAACACGATTGTTTTCTATTCTACCGATAACGGCCCCCACATGAACACCTGGCCGGATGCGGCGATGACGCCATTCCGTTCGGAAAAAAACACCAACTGGGAAGGTGGCTGGCGGGTGCCTGCTGCTGTTCGTTGGCCTGGCAAAATCAAGGCTGGCGCAGTTTCCAATGCCATCATGCACCATATGGACTGGTTGCCGACGTTCCTGGCGATCGCTGGTGATGGCGAAATCAAGGAAAAACTGCTCAAGGGTCATAAAGCGGGTGATAAAACCTTCAATGTTCATCTTGATGGCTACAACACGCTAGCTTATCTGAAGGGCGAGGAAAAGGACACTCCACGTAAAGAGTTGTTCTACTTCACTGACGATGGAGAGCTTTCAGCTTTGCGTTATCAGGACTGGAAAATCGTTTTCCTGGAGCAGCGTCAAAAGGGTACCCTGAAACTGTGGGCAAATCCGTTCACAGCGTTGCGCATGCCGTTGATCTTCAACTTGCGCCGCGATCCTTATGAACGCGCACAACTGACTTCCAACACCTATTATGACTGGTTGATTGACCGGGCATATTTGTTGGTACCAGCTCAGGCCTATGTGGGTAAATTCTTGCAAACGTTTACAAAATATCCACCACGCCAGGAACCTGCGAGTTTTAACCTTGATAAAGTGATGAAAAAGCTAACGGAAAATAACGGCTCGAATTAACTCGAACCGCTGACTACGAAAATGACCAGCAGAAGGTATTGCGCCTTCTGCTGGTCAAACTCATTTGAGCAAAAATTCCAATAATGACGGGATGTTTTTTGAGGTGATTGTTTTTGTCAGGAAATAATATGACTGCAAGTGATAAGCAATTTACCGGCTCCATTCCTGAGCTTTACGACACCTATCTGGTTCCAATGATTTTTGACCAATACGCGGACGATCTCGCGGCGCGTGTTGCATCAATGAAGCCGCAAGCCGTTCTGGAAACCGCTGCTGGCAGCGGGGTAGTGCCACGCGCGCTTGCGCCCCTGCTCGGCGCTGACAGTTTATACGTGGTGTCCGATCTCAATCAGGCCATGCTCGATCGTGCAGAGCAAATGCAAGGGGCCGATAACCGCATTGAATGGCGTCAAGCCGATGCCTTGAAACTGCCGTTTGGTGATGCTTCGTTTGATGCTGTGGTTTGTCAGTATGGCGTCATGTTCTACCCCGACAAAGTTCAAGGTTTTTCGCAAGCCCGCCGCGTTCTAAAACCGGGTGGAAGATACATTTTTAACGCCTGGGACCATATTGGGGTCAATGAATTCGCAGATGTGGTGACAGAGGCTGCTGCCGGTGTGTTTCCCGACGATCCACCGCGTTTCCTCGCCCGCACCCCGCACGGTTACCATGACGTTGAGGTAATCAAGAGGGATCTACAGGCCGCCGGGTTTTCAGATATTTCCATTGAAACAATTGATAAAATCAGTCCCGCGCCATCCCCGCGCCACGCGGCAATAGCTTATTGCGAAGGAACACCCCTGCGTAATGAAATCGAGAGCCGCGATGCCAGCTTGCTGTCTCACGTGACAAATCTCGCCACTGAGGCAATCGCAAAACGCTACGGTAACGGCCCGGTAGAAGCCAAGATCCAGGCGCATGTTGTTACGGCATCGGGCTAGCCTATGGCTTAAAAAATCTGTTTTGTAAGTCCTGCGACCGCTAAAAATATCAAAAGCAAAAGGCAAATACGTTTGTACAAATGCGTATATGCGGGCCGGAAGAGCAGATTGCCGAGAAACACCCCGAGCAGTACAATTGGTACCATGGTTACCCCGCGCCAAAACGCTTTGTAAGTCATAACCTCATAGAGGAACAAATAGCCAAGCGAAGTGAACATGCCGATAAATAGAAACATGACAAGTGAAGCCCTCATGTTTTTGGGATTGGTATCACTTGCTAAAACATAAAGCGCCACAACCATTCCCCCGACAGACGCTAAGCCTGTTGCAATGCCTGCGAGCACGCCACTTCCGTATAGCCCGCCCTTTGTTGCCAGGAACTTTGGCTGGAGTTTGCAAAGCTGTGCGATGGTCAGTGTGAGAACGATGAGCAAGGCTATGATTTTGGATACTTCGATGTCTACGCTGGTGGTTGCAAGCAGGCCGATTGGAACCCCGATTGCTGACCCAATGGCCAGCGCCCAAACGATCTTCATGTCGGCGTCCTTCATGCCTCCGCGGAACATCGCTACGCTGGCGGCACCTTCCAGGATAAAACAAATTGGTATCAACTCTACAGGCGGGATAATTGCCGCAATGCCAGCCATCACAGTTGCCGACAAGGCAAACCCTGCAAACCCTCTTACTAGTCCGGCAATGAAGACCACAAGCGAGATGATGAGGAGGTGATTTGCGGAGAAACCGGTAAATTGTGTGACTGCTTCGATCTTGGTTCACCTATTTGGATGTTTTATTTTTAACATCATAGACCTGCAGTTTTGCATGTTGTATCTGCAATATTTAATTAGTACTCTGCAAAAATGCAGCAGATGAATTGGGATGATCTTCGAATTCTTGTGGCCATGAGCAGGAGTTGTTCATTTCAAGAAGCGGGCAAACTATTGGGCGTAGATGGCACCACAGTTGCCAGGCGGATATACGCCCTTGAAAATCTACTCGAATCTAGGTTGGTTGCGCGCGATAAGGCTGGTGCACTTCAATTTACCGATTTGGGACTTAAGGCCATCAATGCCGCAAAGCGCACCGAGGAAGAAGTTGAAAAGCTGCAGGACGAATCCGCGAATGGAGATGGCGAAATCCGGGGAGCTGTTACCATTTCCTCTGTTCCAATCATAATAAATCAAGTTTTAATGCCTGCATTAAAATTGTTTGCTGGAGACTACCCAAATCTGACCATAAACCTGCTGGCGGACAACAAGAACCTCAGTCTCGCTGATCGCGAAATTGATCTGGCAGTCCGATTAGCTCGGCCGGTTGAGGGCGGGTATCTCGTTAAAGGACATCGCGCAGGGACGATGGATCATGGGGTTTTCGTTGGCAGCTTACAGTCTGGCGGGGGTTCGGTGGATATTCCATGGATTTCATACTTACCTGCCATGGCGCATCTGCCACAGGCGCAATGGATAGAAGAGGAGGTGCGCCGGACTGGTGGTACGTTGTCAAATATCCAGGTTGCAGATTTTAGCGGCGCATTGGAAGCAGTTGCGCATGGATGTGGCCGCTCTGTTTTTCCAAAACTGATCGGCGATAACGACCCGAGGTTGCGAGATGTAAATTACCCTAAGAATATCCGCAAACTTCAAAGAGAGGTTTGGGTATTGAGGCGGGCTGGATCGAGTTCCTTTAAAAGAATCACGGCTGTGATGAATTGGCTAGATCAGCTCTTTAAATGAAATCAGGATACGGCTCTAAAGTGAAAAGGTCATGTAAGGCAAATTGCGGCCGGGGATTGAGCCCGAAGGGGTTTCGCCGGTTACCTTGAACCCCAGGGAATTATAAAACGGCACGGCAGCGGGATCAGCGTCCAGGTGCAGTTGTTCCAGACCCATGACGTTGGCCCGTTCCAGAAGCTTTTTCCATAACAGCTTTCCGATCCCTTTGCGGTGCCATTTGGGCTCAATGAAGAACGCATGCACTTCGCCTGTGCGTTTGCCCAAATCAGCAACAAGACATGCGCACCCGCACACCCTATCGGCCTCCGCGACCCAGTATTCGCCTTCTTCGAGACGCTCTGCAGTTACCGTGAGCTCTTCGCGGCATGCGGCCATAAAGGCGTCGTCATAGCCGTTCGATTGTTTGGAGCGCATGGAAAGCTCAGTTAAAGCACTGGCTTCGTTCCCATGTGCCCGGCGAATTTTGATATTTGTTTTCTGGGTCATATTTTCAGACATTATTTTTGCATGCTGGCGAGCTAAGTGGTATCCCTAATGGCACGATTGTATTGAACCTTCGCTCGCTGGGAAATCGCTTAAATGAACCGTTTTAATGCGGCTGTACTGCGCGTTTTGCGCCTCTGGATGTTTGTGTCTGTTGCTTTTGTGACAGGCAGCGTCAGCGCCGTTCTCGCCCAGCAATCACAAATGCCCGCCTTTACGGGCGCAAAAGTTTGCGCGGATTGCCATACGCAAGAAACGTCAAAATGGCGGGATTCTCACCATGGTTGGGCATTGCGTACACCAGAGCCTGAAAATGTACTCGGCGATTTCAACAATGCTGAGTTTGAGCATAAGGGGCTAAAAACCAAGTTCATTACCCGCGATGGCAAATATTTTATCGAAACTCTCAATGGGGACGGCAAACCAGATACGTTTGAAGTGAAATACACAATCGGTGTTGCTCCCTTGCAGCAATATCTGTTTGAAACGGAAAAAGGCCGGTTGCAGGTGCTGGATATTGCCTGGGATGTGGAGCGCAAGCGCTGGTATCATTTATTCCCGGATCAAGATGCAAGTCCGGGTAATGGTCTGCACTGGACCGGGCCTTATAAAAACTGGCAGTCGCGGTGTGCAGAATGCCACCAGACTGGTTTTGAAAAAGGGTTTGACCCGAAAGCGCGCGCCTATAGCTCAACCTGGAAGGACGACACGGTTTCGTGCGAAAGCTGCCATGGTCCCGGAGAGCATCATACTGCCTGGGCAAAAGACCCTGCTGGATACGACGCGTCAGCCCATGCAGGGTTGGATAAATTTGGCCTCACGGTTCCATTTGGCGAAACAAAACAAGAAAAAGAAATGCAGATTTGCGCGCCGTGCCATTCACGTCGTGAACCTTTTGGTACCGGCAATCCGCCACCTGGTGCGCCATTTGCCGATCACTACAACTTGGCGCTTTTGCGCAACGGGCTTTATCACGCTGATGGGCAGGTCAATGATGAGGTTTATGTTTACGGCTCATTTCTGCAATCAAAGATGTTTGCCAAAGGCGTTACCTGCAGCAATTGCCATGACCCTCATTCTCTAGAGTTGAAAGCGCCGGGAAATGCTGTCTGCACTCAGTGTCATAGTGAAGCTGCGAATGCGGATTTCCCTTCGCTCAAAAAGAAAACCTATGATGCACCTTCCCATCACCATCATGCGCAAGGCAGCGAGGCGGCCCAATGTACAAGCTGCCATATGCCTGAGAAAAAATTCATGGTGGTTGATGGCCGCAAAGACCACTCATTCCGGGTGCCGCGCCCGGATATTTCCGCGAAAACAGGCTCTCCAGATGTGTGCACCGGGTGCCATGAAGGTAAATCTGCTCAATGGGCCGATGCTGCAATCCGCGACTGGTTTCCAAATTCTCGTTCAGGTCAGCCACATTTTGCCATTCCCTTTGCTGCAGCGCGCGCAGGTGACCTTGGGGCGGATAATTCAACAGCGCTCATGAAAATTGCCGAAGACCAGACTGCGGCAGCCATCGTGCGTGCCAGTGCACTTGATCTCCTGCGTGATGCGGCCAACCCGCAAGTTATCGCCAGTGGCGCAGTGCTGTTGGGCGATAAGAGCGCATTGGTGCGCGATGCGGCAGCAAAACTGTTCCGCCGCACGGCTCCGGCCTCCCGGTTCAAATTGCTGTTGCCGCTTTTGACCGATGAGCGCAAAACGGTGCGAGTTTCTGCTGCGCGGGAACTTCTGGGTATTCCGATGGCGCGCTTTCCAGAAGCTGAACGTGGCAAGGTTGCCGCCGCCAACAAGGAATTCCAGGGAACGCTTCTGTCGCGCTCTGATTACCCTGAAACACAGGTGGCAATTGCCGGTCTGGCGCTGACGATGCGCAAAACTGCTGCTGCCAAAGGGGCCTTGCGTGAAGCGCTGGCAATGGACCCGCAATTGGAAGATGCGTGGCGGCTTCTGTCGCGCATCGAAATGGCGGAAGGCCAGCCACTCGCAGCCCGTAAATCCCTTGAGGAAGCATTGGAAAAGTTGCCTGATTCGCCGACGTTGCAGTTTTCAATGGCCCGCACATTGGCGCAGCAAAACAAAGACGCCGACGCACTGCCATACTTCGCCAGAACCGCCAAACTGGCACCGCAAGATGAGACTGTGCAGATTGAATGGGCCGCGGCACTCACCAGACTTGGCCGTAACGCCGAGGCTCTCAACCGGGCGGAAATTGCGCGCAATCTGGTTCCTGAAAATCCAACAGTCATGGCTTTGATCGCGACCAATCAATTGAAGCTTGGCAAACTCAGCATTGCTCGCGAGTTGGTCCGTACCCTCACAGAACGTTTTCCACGCTACCAACTCACCCCGCAACTTGAAGCGCTCAAGGCTCTTCCCTAGCTGACATCCGGCTTTCGCGGTACGCAAGATAGAAGCTGGAGGAAAATACAATGCCCGCGCCCAGCCATGTGTAAAAGTCGGGCACTTCGGCAAAAAGCATGTAGCCCAGCATTGCGACCCAGATCAGCTTGAGAAAATCAAACGGCATAACAACAGTTGTTTCAGCGCCTTTGAGGGATTCAGTCATGGTGATCTGCCCCAGCGTGCCGAGAATGGCGATTGCCACTAACCAGCCGAGGCTTTCGATACTTGGGGTTTGCCAGACGTAATACGCCGGTCCTGCCGAGAGGATGCTTAATAGCAGTGTCATATATCCTGTGATTGTCAGGCTCGATTCAGTGCGCGATAGAATCTTTATAATGATCAAGGTTATGCCCCACATCGCAGCAGAGAAAACCACGAGCAGTGAACCAAGGTCGAGCGGCACAATGCCGGGCCGCAAAATAACCAAAGTGCCAAGAAAGCCCAAGACTATCGCAGTCCATCGGCGCAACCGGAACTTTTCGTGTAAAATCAAAGCGCTGAGTACGGCGGCAAAAATCGGTGCTGAAAACCCGATGGCGGTTACCCGTGCAACAGGGGCGATGGACAGGGCAGTGAAGAATGCAAACATGGCAGCCATGTTGACCACCGCCCGAGTGCAATGCATCGGAAAACGGTTGGTTTTCAGAAAACCGAAGCCGTTGCGGGCAATAATTGGAATGAAAACGATGCCACCAAAAAAGTTCCGAAAAAAGGCGATTTGAATTGGTGGCATATCGGCAGATACTTCGCGGATGAGCACATGCATGCCTGCGATAAGTATCGTGGACAGAACCATCAGCGCGATCGCGCGTCCGTTCGACGACAGCTTTTCCAGCGGGTTTTGCCGGGTCCAAGGCGTCAATTGCGTCACTTCCAAATGGTTGAAAATTGGGTTAGGTCTTCAAGCCATATTGGTTATTGGCTTGAATTTGAGGGTTTGTATGTTCGATGAGTGTACTTGTTACTGGCGGTGCTGGCTATATCGGTAGCCACATGGTTTTAGCCCTGCACGATGCGGGCCGCGACGTTGTCGTTGTTGATAATCTCAGTACTGGGTATCGCTTTTTGGTGCCGGATGGCGTGCCCCTGATTATCGGAGACGTAGGGGATCAGGCGCTGATTGCCAAAACAATCAAAGACCACAACGTCGATGCGGTGGTGCATTTCGCCGGCTCGATCATTGTGCCGGAATCGGTTTCAGACCCGCTCAGTTACTATGAAAATAATACGGTGAAATCGCGTGCTTTAATTGCTGCCTGTGTGAAGTCGGGCATTGGCGCATTTCTTTTTTCTTCAACGGCTGCTGTATATGGCATACCCGAAGAAAGCCCGGCATATGAGGATGCCCATCTCGCTCCGATCTCGCCTTATGGGGCGTCGAAACTGATGACTGAATGGATGCTGCGCGACACAGCCGCTGCCCATGATTTTAATTATGTGGCGCTGCGTTACTTCAATGTGGCGGGGGCTGATCCAAAGGGCCGTTCAGGGCAATCGGGACCAGAAGCAACCCACTTGATCAAGATCGCTTCTCAGGCGGCACTTGGTACGCGTGATCATATGCAGGTTTTTGGCAAAGACTACGACACACCTGATGGCACCTGTGTGCGCGATTACATCCATGTGAGCGATCTTATCGCCGCCCATATTGATGCGCTGGCTTATTTGCAAAATGGCGGCGAAAGCAATGTGTTCAATTGCGGGTATGGCCAGGGGTATTCGGTGCTTGAGGTCATTGCAGCTGTCGAGCAGGCGGCAGGCAAGCGGCTTGATGTGCGCGATGCGCCACGTCGTGCTGGTGATCCACCATCTCTGGTGGCCGGTGCAGAGAAAATCCGCGAGGCGCTCGGCTGGCAGCCCAAGCACAATGATCTGGACAAAATTGTATCGTCAGCGCTTGCCTGGGAGAAATCCCTGCCGGAAATTTCATCACGCGGTTAGAGATTGGCCATAATTTCTGCTACATCGCATCATAGCACTTGATACAGATTGATTCGTTTCGATATGCACAAGACATGAGGGCTGATGATGGAGTTGTTGGCGATCTTTAGTTCACGAATTAAATGTTGCGTTTTTGCGGCGGGCCTTGCGGCTTTATTGCTTGCAGTTTCAGCGCAACCGCGGGTTGGCGGTGGCCAGGCGCATGCGGATGCGTTTGACCGTTATGTCTCGACCATGCGGGCGCAAGCGCGCAAACGCGGCATTAAAACATCTGTGTTTAACAGGGCGTTTCGTGGTGTGCGCCCAAACCCTGAAGTTCTTAAATCTGCCCGTTACCAACCGGAATTTCGCAGCCCTGTATGGGCTTATCTCGACAAACGGGTGTCCGATACCCGGATTGCCAATGGCCGCGCAAAGCAACAGCGCCACGCCAGTTTGTTGCGCAAATTAGAGAAGCGGTATGGTGTGCCCCAGCGGTATCTGCTGTCAATCTGGGGCATTGAAAGCCGTTATGGCGAATTTAAAGGCGACATGAATGTCATCAGGTCGCTTGCTACGCTCGGCTATACCGGCAAGCGCAAAAAGTTCGGCCGCAGCCAGTTGTTTGCTGCGTTGAAAATCTTGCAGCGTGGCGATATTCCAGTGCGCCAGTTTACCGGCTCTTGGGCCGGTGCCATGGGGCACACTCAATTTATTCCAACTACCTATCGTGCATATGCGGTGGATTGGACTGGTGATGGCAAGCGGGATATCTGGAATTCGGTTTCTGATGCTCTGGCTTCAACCGCTAATTACCTACGTAAAGCCGGCTGGAAACCCGGTCAGGCATGGGGCGTCGAGGTAACTGCACCTTCGCGTTTGAAAGTGAACCGCAAACGTCTTGGTAAAAGCCGAAGCACAGCAAGCTGGGCCAAACTTGGAGTTAAACCTGCCAGAGGTGGAAAATTTAGGAACCGGAAGCGGCGTGGCTGGCTATTTTCTCCTTCTGGAAAGAGGGGGCCCTCATTCCTGGTTTATAAAAACTTCCGGGTCATCATGAGGTATAATAACTCCACGTCCTATGCTTTGGCGGTGGCGCTGCTTGGAGACAGGATTGCCGGTGCACTTGATGTCGCTGGTAAATGGCCACGCTCTGGAACCCCGTTAAATCAAACCGGTCGCATCGCGATACAAAAGCAGCTGCGTGCCAAAGGATATTACAAAGGCAAGATTGATGGCCGCGTTGGTAGAGAAACCGAAAAGGCTCTGCGTAAATACCAAAAAAAGATCGGCGTGAAGGCGGATGGATACCCGACAGTCGAACTTTTGAATAAATTACGCAAAGGTGCCTGATTCCTGGCGCATTTAGTGGTAGAGTAGCCAGATGAAAATGCGAATTCTATCAATGTTTGGTCTGGCGTTTGGGTTGGCCCTGCAAGTTGTGCTTCCGGCAATGGCGCAGACTCAGCCTGCCCCGGCTACGGCGCAACCTGCTCCGGCTGCCACCCAACCTGCTCCGCCTGCCGCCCAGCCTGCGACGACTACCGTTCAACCGGCCCCTGCTACCGTTACTTCTCCGGCGGTGATGTCGGGAGATCAACCCGCAGGTACTCCGGGTGTCGTGCCCGCAAAAACTGGCAGCGGGGCATATATTGGCACCGAAAAAGATAAATATCAGGTTTTCGTTTTTGGAGATTCTCTGGGCGCTGGCGTTTGGGCAGGTCTCGGGCGCATGTCTGCTGGCGACAACCGACTAGTTTTCAATGGCCGATACAAAGAATCTTCCGGTTTCGCCCGACCTGACAAATACGACTGGAATGGCGCGATCCAAAAATTGCTGGAAGCAAAGCCTGTAGATATTGCTGTGGTCATGCTTGGTGCCAATGATCGCCAGGAATTTCGCGCGCCGGGAGGCAAATATAAGTTTGGCAGCGAAGAGTGGGTGGCTGCGTATTCTGCAGTTATTGATCGGTTTATCGGCCAACTAAAAGAAAAAGGCATCGCCATCTACTGGGTTGGAATGCCGCCGATGAACGAACCTTCCTATGATACGTCCGTCAAATTTATTTCCGATTTGCAAAAGAAGCGCGCCCAACTTGCCGGGGTGCGGTTTATTGATATCAGGCCTGCTTTCTCCGATGAAAAAGGCCAATTCACCTGGCGCGGACCAGATGTGGACGGCGCAGTGCGCCGAATGCGCGCCAAAGACGGGGTGCATTTTTATAAGCGCGGTAACAACAAAATTGCCAATCTGGTGTTGAAACGGATGAACCAAGATTTGGCGAATGCCGGAAAAACTGGCCCGGCGGCGATTGCAGCGCTGCCGCTGGAGGAAAATGCTGAAGCACCGCAAAGCGGGCAAACAATGAAAGCGACCAAGGGTATGTTGCCATTTTTCGCTATTGAAGAAGAAATGTCAGCGTTGACCATCACACCGCCGCAAGCAGAGAAAAAGCCCGTCGCAACGAGTTCTACCGCACCGTCTCAGGTTGCGCCTGAAGATACCGGCAAGAAAGTTGTTGCTGCTACTGCCTCAGAGTTATCTCCGGCCTTTGAAAGCTTGAAAGCCAGCGTTCGGCCAAATTCTCCGGCTGGCAAGGTTTTTGTTCAAGGCCTCGTCGTGGCTCCGCAACCTGGCAGGGTTGACGATGCCAGCTGGCCGCGCACGCAGTAACTCATTTAGTTTGCTGTAATTGTCGGTTCGTGATGAACCGGAAAATTCACCGATCTTGCGATGAAGCATTTCTCATGGGCGTCTGCATGCAAGCGTATGGCAAGGTCTGCATCTCCGCCTGCGCTGATTTCGACCTGCGGACGCAATGTGACCGATGAAAACTGGCCGCTGCCATCTTTATTCATCGCCATATTCCCGACGGCGTTGTCGCGGTACCCGGTGACGATAATTTCGGCAACAGAACACAAATGCAGATACCACAGCATGTGACAGGCCGAAATCGATGCAACCAGCAGGTCTTCGGGGTTGTGGCGGGACGCATCACCAAGAAATGCTGGATCAGATGACCCCGCAATTGCCGGTTTGCCATCCACGAGAAGATTGTGATCGCGTGTGTAGGTCCGGTAACCCGACGTGCCTTCGCCTTTGTTGCCGGTCCATTCCACAACTGCTTCATAGGTATGGTTATCGGCCATGTGCGGCTCCTTGCATCTTGCTATCGGGGCAGGGTCGTACTTCCCATGAGGTGGGTGTCGATGGCATGCGCCGCCTGACGGCCTTCCCGGATTGCCCAGACAACCAGCGACTGCCCACGGCGCATATCACCAGCGCTGAACACATTTTCGCGGGTGGTTTTATAAGCCAGCGTATCTGCGGCCACATTGCCACGTCCGTCCAGATCCAAACCAAAATCTTCAAGCATTCCCTCATGGCGCGGGTGCACAAACCCCATGGCCAACAGCACAAGATCGGCCTTGAGTTCAAATTCGCTACCTTCAACCGGCTGCATCTTGTCATCCACCTCAACGCAATTGATATGGGTGACCTGACCGTCTTCGCCTTCGATGGATTGTGTCAGCACGGAGAACGCGCGATCAGCACCTTCCGCCTGACTAGACGAAGTCCGCATGATGAGAGGCCAGTTTGGCCAAACCATTTCCTTGTCTTCCTTTTCAGGCGGGGCTGGCATGATTTCAAGTTGAGTAACCGATAGAGCGCCTTGACGGAACGACGTGCCAATGCAGTCTGAACCGGTATCGCCGCCGCCAATAACGATCACATGCTTGGAATTTGCAAGGATCGGCTCAGGCGTGACTTGCTCTCCGGCAACGCGCCGGTTTTGTTGAGGCAGAAATTCCATGGCGAAATGCACGCCTTGCAGGTCGCGGCCAGGAACTGGCAAATCGCGCGGGTGTTCGGACCCGCCGGTGAGTAGAACTGCATCGTGATTGGCTTCCAACTCAGCAGTGCTCATGGTGTCGCCGATGGTGACATTGTAATGGAACGTCACACCTTCGGCTTCCATCTGTTCCACCCGCCGGTCGATGAGATGCTTTTCCATTTTAAAATCGGGAATGCCATAGCGCAGCAGGCCACCGGCTTTGGCATTTTTTTCAAAAACATGCACGTCATGGCCCGTGCGCGCCAGCTGTTGGGCAGCGGCAAGGCCAGCCGGGCCAGCCCCGGCAATGGCAATTTTTTTACCGGTTTTTTTCGCCGCTACTTTTGGTTCAAGCCAACCCTGCTCCCAGGCTTTATCAACAATTGCGCATTCAATTGTTTTGATCGTCACCGGCACATCATCAAGATTGAGCGTGCAGGACGTCTCGCAAGGAGCCGGGCACACCCTTCCTGTAAATTCAGGGAAATTGTTGGTGGAATGCAGGTTTTGAGATGCTGCTTTCCAATCGTGCTGGTAGACAAGATCATTCCAATCAGGGATCTGATTGTTCACTGGGCAGCCATTGTGGCAGTAGGGAATACCGCAATCCATGCAGCGCGCCGCCTGGCGCTCCACATCGCGATCTTCCATAGGAATGACGAATTCCCTGAAATGGCGCACCCGGTCGCCAGCCGGTTTATACATCCGGTCCTGGCGGGGAATTTCGATAAATCCAGTTACCTTGCCCATATCAAGACCTCCTCAAACCAATATTCATTTCGCCCGTTTGTTCCTGCTGCATTTCTTGCAACGCCCTGCGATATTCCACTGGCATGACCTTGACGAATTTCGGCAGGTAGAGCTCCCAGTTGTCGAGGATCTCCCGGGCTCGTTCTGAGTCCGTATATCGCGCATGGTTGGTGATCAACTGATGCAGGCGTTCACCATCAAATCGCGTCATGTCGGTTTCCACGTCAACCAGACCATGACGTTCCATGTCAGAACGATAGTGTTTTTCCATCTGTTCTTCTTCATGTTCCACAGGCTCAAGATCAACCATGGAAAGATTGCAACGCTTTTCAAATTCGCCTGTTTCATCAATAACATACGCGATGCCACCGGACATACCGGCTGCAAAGTTGCGTCCGGTTTCCCCCAGTACCACAACCACGCCGCCGGTCATGTATTCGCAACCGTGATCGCCGGTGCCTTCTACCACGGCAATCGCACCGGAATTGCGTACAGAGAAACGTTCCCCGGCGATGCCGCGGAAATAACATTCCCCGGCAATGGCACCATACAGCACCGTGTTGCCAACAATCATGCTCTCGCCTGGAACAATGCCGCTTTTTGGATCAGGGCGTATAATCAGTTTGCCACCCGACAAACCCTTGCCAACATAGTCATTGGCCTCGCCTACCAGTTCCAGGGTCACCCCGTGAGAAACCCAGGCACCGAAGCTTTGGCCAGCAACCCCATTTAAGGTGAACCAGATTGTGTCTTCCGGCAGGCCCTTGTGGCCGTAGCGCTTGGCCACTTCGCCAGACAGCATGGCACCGGCAGTTCGGTCTGTATTCCCGATGGGAAACGCCTGCTTCACAGGTGTTTTTGCATCCAGAGCCGGTTCAGCTGCCGCGATCAGTTTGCGGTCAAGAATGTCTTTGATCGGGTGATCCTGTTTTGTGCTGTGATGCACCGCGATCGAGCTGTCTACTTCCGGCTTGAAGAACAGCTTTTCAAAATCAAGCCCCCTGGCCTTCCAATGTTCGATTGCCGCGCGGGTATCCAGATACCCGGTCTGGCCTATCATTTCATCAAACGTGGCAAAGCCCATTTCCGCCATCAGTTCACGCACTTCTTCGGCGACATAGAAGAAGTAATTCACCACATGCTCTGGCTTGCCTTTGAATTTGCGGCGCAGTTGCGGATCCTGTGTGGCAACGCCGACCGGGCAGGTATTGAGATGACACTTGCGCATCATGATGCAGCCCGAGGCAACAAGCGGGGCGGTGGCAAAGCCAAATTCGTCTGCCCCCAGCAGCGCGCCAATCACCACATCGCGCCCGGTGCGCAGGCCGCCATCCACCTGCACGGCAATGCGGCCTCGCAAATCGTTCAGTACCAGCGTCTGATGGGTTTCGGCTAGGCCAATCTCCCACGGGCTGCCTGCGTGTTTGATTGAGGTTAGCGGTGACGCACCGGTTCCACCTTCAAACCCTGAAATGGTAACATGGTCGGCGCGCGCTTTTGAAACGCCGGCGGCAACAGTGCCAACCCCGATTTCAGAAACCAGCTTGACCGAGATATCGGCTGTCGGGTTGACGTTTTTTAAATCATAAATGAGCTGCGCCAGGTCTTCGATTGAATAGATGTCATGGTGGGGCGGAGGCGAGATTAGCCCAACACCAGGGGTTGAATGGCGCACCTTGGCGATGGTCGCGTCCACCTTATGGCCGGGCAACTGGCCGCCTTCACCTGGTTTTGCACCTTGCGCCATCTTAATCTGAATCATATCGGAATTAACCAGATATTCGGTCGTCACCCCAAACCGGCCTGACGCCACCTGTTTGATGGCAGAGCGCATGGAATCGCCGTTTTTCATCGGCTTGAAGCGGTCTGGTTCCTCGCCACCTTCGCCGGTGTTGGACTTACCACCCAGCCGGTTCATGGCAATCGCCAGATTGGTGTGTGCTTCGCGTGAAATTGAGCCAAATGACATGGCGCCGGTGGCGAAGCGTTTGACAATTTCTGCTGCCGGCTCAACATCATCGAGAGCAATCGGTTTGCGTTTCATGGTTCTTGCCGCGTGAATGCGGAACAGGCCACGCAAGGTCATCAGCTGTTCTGACTGTTCATTTATGGCGCGTGCATAATCACGATATTTGTCTGGCAGATTACCACGGACCGCGTGTTGCAGATCAGAGATGGTTTGGGCGGTCCAGCTATGGGCCTCACCACGGGTGCGGACGGCGTATTCACCGCCCACATCAAGGGCTGTTTCATAAATCGGATTGGTACCAAAAGCATCTGCATGTCGGCGCAAGGTTTCTTCGGCAATTTCAGGGAGGCCTGCGCCCTCAACGGCGGTATGGGTGCCGGTGAAATAATTACCGATAAACTCAGAGTTCAGACCAACGGCATCAAAAATCTGCGCACCACAATAGGATTGATAGGTCGAAATGCCCATTTTGGACATGACCTTCAAAATACCCTTGTTGATGGCTTTGATATAGCGCTTAACCGCGTCCTCGAGGCGCATGTCGCCGCCAAGCCGGGGCAGCTCAGCTTCCAGGGTTTCAAAGGCCAGCCAAGGGTTGATGGCTTCGGCACCAAAACCTGCCAATGTGCAGTAATGGTGAACTTCGCGGGCTTCGCCGGTTTCAACCACGAGGCCGACGGATGTACGAAGGCCCTTGCGGATCAAGTGGTGATGTACTGCAGAACAGGCGAGCAAAGACGGGATAGCGACCCGGTCCGGGCCCATCAACCGATCTGACAGAACAATAATATTATAGCCGTGCCCGACGCTGGTTTCTGCGCGTTCGCACAGGTTTTCAATCGCCGTTTCCATGTATTCCGCGCCACGCTCAACCGAATAGGTGATGTCCAGTGTGGTGGTCAGGAACTGGTTGTCGGCGATGTCACCAATAGCCCTGATTTTCTCCAGCCCTTCATTGGAAATGATCGGTTGCCGAACTTCCAGGCGCTTTACCGTCGAGGTGCCTTCCAAATCGAGCAGGTTCGGGCGAGGGCCAATGAACGACACTAGCGACATGACCAACTCTTCGCGAATTGGGTCAATTGGCGGGTTGGTGACCTGAGCGAACAATTGCTTGAAATAAGTAGCGAGGGTTTTGGACTTTGACGACAACGCCGAAATCGGTGTGTCCGTGCCCATGGACCCGATGGCTTCCTGGCCGGTATGGGCCATAGGTGCCATCAGAAATTTAAGATCTTCCTGGGAATAGCCAAATGCCTGCTGGCGTTTCAGCAGAGAAACGTTGGAGACCGGTGCTGAACGGCCAACCTGGGGCAGGTCTTTCAGCTGGATTTGTGTGCGCGCAAGCCATTCCGGATAGGGATGCTTTGATGCCAGATCAGCTTTCAGTTCCTCATCGGAAATCACCCGGCCCACTTCAAGGTCGATGAGCAGCATTTTACCGGGTTGCAGACGCCATTTACGCACGATCTTTTCTTCTGGAATGTCGAGAACGCCCATTTCAGAGGCCAACAATACAATCCCGTCGCTTGTTTCCAGATACCGAGCCGGGCGCAATCCGTTACGGTCAAGCGTCGCGCCAATGTGGCGGCCATCGGTAAATGCAATCGCAGCAGGGCCGTCCCATGGTTCCATAAGAGCAGCGTGGTATTCATAAAATGCCCGGCGGTTCTCATCCATGAGAGGATTACCTGCCCAGGCTTCCGGGATCAGCATCATCATGGCATGGGGCAGGGAGTATCCACCCAGGAACAGCAACTCCAGAGCATTGTCGAAACAGGCAGAATCTGACTGGCCTTCAAATGATATTGGCCACAGCTTTTGCATATCTTCGCCATAGGTGGGCGATGCCATTGTGGCCTGGCGCGCGGCCATCCAGTTGTAGTTTCCGCGCAAGGTGTTGATTTCACCGTTGTGGCAAATCATCCGGTAAGGGTGGGCAAGTGGCCATGACGGGAAGGTGTTGGTGGAAAACCGCTGGTGCACGAGAGCCAGTGCGGAAACCACACGTTCATCCTGCAGGTCCTGATAATAAGCCTCAAGTCCATTTGCCAGCACCAGGCCTTTGTAAACAATGGTCCGCGACGAGCAGCTCACCGGGTAATAATTGCCAACTGCTTCAGGGCACGTTTCACGCAGTTTGTTGGACACAACCTTGCGAGCCACATAAAGCTTGCGTTCAAAGGTGTCCTGATTGGCCATATCTTTGCCGCGGGCGATGAACACCTGACGGGTTACAGGTTCGGTTGGTTTTACCGAGTGGCTTAACACGTCGCTGTCTACAGGCACCGTGCGCCAGCCAATTACATTCAGGCCTTCCTGAACTGCGGCCTCGTGGTACAAATTTTCAATGATTTCACGCTGGGCATCATCGCGCGGCATGAAAATTTGGCCAACGCCGTAATAGCCTTCTTCGGGCAAATCAAAACCCAGACCTTTGGCTTCTTCTGCAAAGAATTCATGTGGCAACTGAATAAGAATGCCAGCGCCATCGCCCGCCTTGGGGTCAGCACCAACAGCGCCGCGATGTTCAAGGTTACACAGGATCGCCAGGGCATCATCGATTATCTTGCGGCTTTTCTCATTGCGGATTGAACATATCATTCCAACGCCGCAGGCATCATGCTCATGCTCTGGTGAATAAAGCCCCTGGGCATCTGGCAATCCGGCTGGCTTGTAAGCTGTGTTTAAATGCGAAACGGCTTTAGGGTGTCCGACTTGTGTCGGGTTTTCCGTTCTGTTGGCCATTGTTCTGCCCCTCCTGGTTTCGCAATTAGAACCGGGATGAATACCGGTCTTGAAATCTAGTCGTCTGACTATCAGGCGGGGACACCATGTGCCCGCTGCCTCGACAATCGGTTGCCGCGTTTGGCGTCCGGTCTGCTCCTCGGCATTTCAGCTCTGGGAAAGTCGCAGTGCCCGGGTTTTGCCAGGCTGCTATTTGCTCGCCACTTTTGTTGTGGCGTGCACGGAAAGCCGCGTGGAGCGGGTTTTTGGTCCGTATATCGTCGCGGTATTATACACGTGATATGTCCGTTAGGGCCGTTTCCGTTTGGTTTCTTGATTTATAGGACAGGATTGCTGACCTAATCTCGTCGCAACCTGCCAGAAAATGCGCTAGCGCGCAAGTAATCAAAGCATATGCGGCTTTTTGCGCAATGATATTTCGCCAAATCGGTAAAATGGGCTAATCAGTCGGGATGAATAGCACAAAAAATACCAAACCTTATGGAACATGGGCTTCCCCGGTAACGGCGGAGCTTGTTGCAGGACAATCATTGCGTTTTGGCCTGTTGCGCACCCATGGAGATCACATTTACTGGACAGAAGGCCGCCCGGCAGAAGCGGGCCGGGCTGTTATCATGCGGCGGGGCCCAGATGGCTCCATCGATGAGCTGCTTCCGCCGCCATATTCCGCCCGCTCATCAATACATGAGTATGGTGGTGGTGAGTTCCTTGTCACGGACGGTGGCGTGTATTTCTCCAATGCCAAAGACCAGGATATTTACCGCATCGCGCCGGATGGGGAGATTGCCCGGATAACCACAGAGCCTGGTTGTCGGTTTGCCGATTTTTGTCTGGATGAGAAAAATGCGCGTTTGATTGCGGTGGGGGAATTCCATCAGGGCGACCATGACCCCAAGCCGGAAAATGCGTTGATCACCATTGGATTGGCAGATGCGGGACGTGGGCGTGTTACCCGGTTGGTTTCAGGCGCTGATTTTTATGCAGCGCCATCCATTTCCCCTAATTGTGAGCGCCTTGTTTGGTTGGAATGGAACCTCCCGTTCATGCCCTGGGATGCTGCCCGCTTGCAGGTAGGTGATTTGGCTGGCGATGGTACGGTTTTGGGGCAAGTCTCGATTGCGGGTGGCGATGGATCGGCGGCATTTCAACCGCAATGGGCAGACGATGGCGCGTTGTATTTCATCTGGGATAAAACCGGTTGGGGCCAACTTTACCGCTGGCAAGGCACTAAGCCAGAACAGGTCTTTCAGCATGACGCGGAGTGTGGTCTGCCGTTATGGGGATTGGGCGCACGTTCATTTGCAATTAGGCACGGTAATTCCGCCTTCATCACTTGTTTCGACAAAGGCGAAAACCGGTCCGCGATAGCCGATCTTGAATCCGGCACTTTGAATTGGCTCGATACGGGACTTGCCAATATCTATGGGCCTGCTGCGATTGGTGAAAAAATTGCCGCAATTGCATCTGCTCATGACAAGGCACCATTTGTCGCCTTAATCGACAGCAATGGACAAATTGAAACGGTGCGTGAAAGTGCATCCCTGCCGTTTTCCAGCGAAGAGATTTCTACTGGTGAAGTGCTTGCCTTGGATGATGGCAAGGGTGGCGTGGTTTGGGCAGTTTATTATCCACACACAAATGCCATGTACCAAGGACTGCCAGATACCGTGCCGCCAATGATCGTTTCTGCCCATGGTGGGCCTACGGGAATGGCCGACAGGGGGTTGAAGCTGAAAATCCAGTTCTGGACCTCGCGTGGTTTTGCCTATCTGGACGTGGACTATTCTGGAAGCTGGGGATATGGGCGCGCCTATATGGAGGCGCTGAATGGGAACTGGGGCGTGGCGGATGTGGATGGTGTCGCTGTTGCCGCCCAGGCCATGGTGGCGCGCGGGCTTGCAGATGGGAGTAAACTTTTTATCTCAGGAGGAAGTGCAGGTGGATACACCGTGTTGTGCGCGCTGGCTTTCCGAGATGTTTTCAGGGCGGGCGCGTCATATTACGGCATTGGTGATCTTTCAAAATTGCTGGAACTGACCCACAAATTTGAATCTGGCTACATATATGCGCTCACCGGCACGCGGGAAGGCCAGACAGAACCGGTGTTTTCCGAGCGTTCCCCACTTACCCACGCGGATGGAATTTCTGTCCCGGTGATTTTCTTTCAAGGGGCGAAGGATTTTGTTGTACCGCCGGATCAATCCCGCGATATGGCTGCTTCACTTAAAGCGCGTGGTGTCGCGGTGAGTTATCATGAATTTCCTGAAGAAAGTCATGGGTTTAGGGCAGCAGAAGTGATTTCCTATTGTCTTGAGACGGAATACAGTTTTTATGCACGGATTATGGGGCTATCAGGTGTGCGTCTGGCAGCTCTTGATATTGATAATGAAGAGGCGATTTGAAAAATGGATTTTCGTTCCGATAATGTGCACGGCGTTTCGCCACAAATAATAGAAGCAATTGCTGCAGCCAATCACGGTAGCGCCAGCTCGTACGGAGCTGATGATATGACCTCACGGCTCGAAAAGCGGTTTGGGGAACTGTTTGAAAAAGAAGTTGCAGTATTTCCGGTGGTGACGGGCACCGCGGCAAACGCGCTTTCGATTTCGGCCATTACGCCGCCCTATGGAGCGATTTTTTGCCATGCGGACGCGCATTCCAACACCGATGAATGCGGCGCGCCTGAAATGTATACTGGTGGTGCAAAATTATTCGCATTACCAGCGCCAGGAGGCAAGATTTCCGCAAAGATGATCGAGGAAACCGTGGCTGAGTTTATCCGCGGCGTGCATGGCTCCAAACCTTCAACGATCACCATCACCCAGGCGAGTGAACTGGGAACAGTATATACCGTTGATGAGATCTCAGCCCTTGGCGCATGTGCAAAAGCGAATGGTTTGCGGCTGCATATGGATGGTGCGCGCTTTGCCAACGGGCTGATGTCTCTGAACTGTTCTCCGGCTGAAATGACCTGGAAGGCGGGCGTTGATGTTCTGTCCTTTGGGGCTACCAAAAACGGTGCGCTGGCGGCCGAAGCCGTGATTTTTCTGAACCTCGATTTGGCGGAAGATTTTGGCTATCGTCGCATGAAGGCAGGGCACCTTATTTCCAAAAGCCGGTTTTTAGCGTGCCAGCTTGAAGCTTATCTGGCAGATGATTTGTGGTTGCGGAATGCGCGTCATGCAAACGCGATGGCTGCTCAACTGGCAGGCGTGCTGGAAGCGCTACCCGGGGTGCGCATTCCCACGCCTGTTGAAGCCAACGAGGTATTTCCGATTGTGCCTCGTGCTCTGGCCGAGGCTTTAAACGATGCTGGTGCGCTGTATTATGAATGGAACGCAAATGAATCTTTGGACAGCAATGAGGTGATGCTGCGCTTGGTTACTTCTTTTGCAACGCGCGATGAAGATGTGGCGAAATTCAAGAAAACCTGCGATGCCTGCATTTAGCACTTAAAAATGTGCATTATTCTCATTTTTTTCAAATATTTGCGCTTACAGACAAGAAGCTACAAAAATTCTGGTCTACAAGGAATGTGTCAATTAATTAGATTATTTTTATCTTGAGACCTCTGCATAAGGCCCGCTATGGC
>CAJQND010000243.1 GCA_905479595.1 uncultured Hyphomicrobiales bacterium | reverse complement strand
CTCGGCCATACCGGCCTTGCGTGCGTGCGGGCATTGCTGGCGGCGGAGGCAAGTGTGTTTGCGTGGGATGATTCTGAAGCCTCGCGCGTTTCTGCTGAAAAAAGCGGTGTTGAACTCGTTGATCTCACGACAGTTGACTGGGCGAGCCTTGATGCGCTGATGTTGTCTCCAGGAGTGCCGCTGACACATCCTGAGCCTCATTGGACGGTGAAGTGCGCGAATGCTGCCGGCGTTGCCATTATTGGCGACACGGAGATTTTTGTGCGCACCCTGGCCGAGGCTGGCAATGATGTTCGCCTTGTGGCCATTACCGGTACCAATGGCAAATCAACCACCACGGCGCTCATTGGCCATATGCTGGCTGCAGCCGGGCGTAAAACCGTTATAGGTGGCAATATTGGCCGCGCGGTGATGGATTTGGATGCGCCCGAAGATGGCCAGCACTATGTGGTCGAGTTTTCTTCCTATCAGATCGACTTGACCCCATCCCTGAAACCGGATGTGGGCATTTTGCTCAATCTCAGTCCCGACCATTTAGACCGCCATGGCACGATGGACCATTATGCCGAAGTCAAAGCGCGCATGTTTGCGCTGCAGGACGAAGGCGACACAGCGGTTATCGGCGTTGATGACGGGTATTGCCGCGAGATCGCGGCGGGGGTTACCAATGCGGACCTGCACACTGTTTCCATCGGCAACGATAATGGCGGCATCAGCGTTCGCGATGGTGTTCTGCACGATAGTGCAACGGGTGCAGTGTGTGACTTAAATGGCTTTACTTCTCTGCGTGGCCGCCACAACTGGCAAAACGCTGCAATGGCCTGGGCCGCTGGTATGGCCCTTGGGTTAACGGGTGATGAGATCGCATCGGGCTTTGCATCTTTTCCGGGCCTTGCTCACCGTATGGAAAACGTTGCCCAGCGCGGTGATGTTCTTTTTGTAAATGACAGCAAGGCCACCAATGCAGATGCTGCGGCACATGCACTGGATAGTTTTGAAAATATTTTCTGGATTGCTGGCGGATTGGCAAAGTCCGGAGGCATTGATGGGTTACATGAATATTTCCCGAATATCGCCTGCGCCTATCTGATCGGTGCGGCGGCAGATGATTTTTCGCAAACACTCGAAGGCAAGGTGAAAACCGTTCAGGCCGGCACGATTGAAAATGCCGTCTCGCTTGCCGCTCGCGATGCTGAGGCATTTGGCAAACCTGGGGTGGTGATGCTCTCTCCGGCGTGTGCATCATTTGATCAGTTCCGAAATTTTGAATTGCGTGGAGATGCATTCCGCGCAGCTGTTGCCGCGCTTGATGGTGTGGTGATGGCAAAGAAGGAGGTGGCGTAATGTTGATTGGACGCACAGACAGAGGACATCTGGCAAACTGGTGGTTTACGGTGGATCGCAAACTGTTTTCCGCAGTGCTGCTGCTGATGGCTGCGGGTGTGTTGTTCAACATGGCCGCCAGCCCGGCAGTTGCTGCGCGCATCGGTGTGCCGCCATTCCACTTTCTTTCCCGCCAGATTCTGTTCCTCGTGCCTGCATTTATGGTGTTTTTGGGCTCGTCCATGCTGCCTGCCAATTACGTGCGAAGGCTCGCTTTTGCGGGATTTGCCGCAAGCCTGGTCCTGGTAGCGATGACCCTGGCATTTGGTGCGGAAATCAAAGGGGCGACGCGATGGTTGTCCGTTGGGTCTCTTGCGGTGCAGCCTTCTGAATTTCTCAAACCTGTATTCGTTGTGGTGTGTGCCTTCTTCATGGCAGAGAAAATGCGCCGCCCGGACATGCCGGGGATATACATTGCAGCAGCACTGTTATGTGCGGTTATCGCCCTGTTGGTATTGCAACCAGATTTTGGTCAAACCATCCTGATTACTGCAGCGTGGATCACCATGCTGTTTATGACCGGGATTTCATGGGTGTGGATTCTCGCCGTCGCCGGGGCAGGGGTGTGTGGTTTGTTTTTTGCCTATCTCACCGTGTCGCATGTGGCATCACGCATCGACCGGTTTTTGAGCCCGGATTCCGGCGACACATTCCAGGTCGACATGGCGCGCGATGCGTTTGAGCGTGGCGGGTTGCTGGGCAAAGGCCCAGGGGCGGGATCGGTCAAGATGAGCATTCCGGATGCGCACTCTGATTTTGCTTTCTCGGTGATTGGCGAAGAATTTGGCGCGGTGACCTGTATTCTGCTGGTTTTGATTTTTGGGTTCATCGTCGTTCGCGGTATCAGCTTTGCATTGCGCGAAGATGACCCGTTCCGGCGGCTTGCGGTCACCGGATTGATTGCCATATTCGGGATGCAAGCGGTAATTAATATGGGCGTCAATGTTGCGCTCCTGCCTGCCAAGGGTATGACATTGCCATTCATCTCATATGGCGGGTCATCATTGATCGCCATGGCGCTTGGAATGGGGCTGGTGCTGGCGCTTACCAGGCGGCGGGCAACGGGCGATATGCCAGAACATGTGTGGAACCAGTCGCGGTTGGCTCCGCAACCAATAGGGAATTAGTTTATGAGCTTCCAGTTTGATGCCCGTGCACGCGGTGTAATCGTTCTTGCTGCAGGTGGAACCGGCGGCCATTTGTTTCCAGCTCAGGCGCTTGGGGAAGAATTGGTGCGCAGGGGGTATTTGATCCACCTGATGAGCGACCCTCGGGTTCAGGATTATGGGTCAAAATTCCCGGCCGTGCAGATCCATGAAATACCGTCAGGATCAATCAACAAGTCAAAGCCCCTGACATTTGTAACGGGTGGAATAAAGATGGCACGCGGGTTTCTTAAAGCCCGTGACATTCTGGGTTCAATTAAACCCCTGGCCGTCGTGGGGTTTGGTGGTTATCCGTCTTTTCCGCCTTTGGTTGCTGCAAGCTTTTCTGGAATACCAACCTGTATCCATGAACAAAACGCCGTTATGGGCAGGGCAAACCGGGCCATTGCCAAACGGGTCACAAGCATCGCCTCTTCGTTTCCAAAGATTTCCAAGTTACCTGATGGCACGCAAGGCAAAGTTGTGGTTACCGGAAACCCGGTGCGCGACAGGGTGCTGGTTGCCGCAAAAGAAGAATATGTGTCACCGACGCCGGCTGACCCGTTTAATCTGCTGGTTTTTGGTGGCAGTCAGGGTGCGAAAGTTTTTTCCGATATTGTTCCTGAAGCGATCACCATGCTGCCGCGCAACATCCTCAAAAAACTGTCCCTAACCCAGCAAGTGCGCCCGGAAGATATGGAGCGTGTTGAGGCAGCATATAAAAAGGCCGGCGTTAACGCAGAACTCGCGCCGTTCTTTTCAGATCTGCCAGCCAGAATTGCTGGTTCTCATCTGGTTATCTCGCGCTCTGGTGCATCGACAATTGCCGAACTGGCCGTGATCGGCCGGCCCGCAATTCTAGTGCCATATTCTTTTGCTCTAGATAGCGACCAGATGAAAAACGCTGAAGAATATGCCCACGCAGGTGGCGGTTGGATCATCGAGCAAAATGAGCTTGAAGCTGAGCGATTGTCGAGCCTGATAACAAAACTGCGGTTTTCAGAAACTGAGCTGGTATCAGCTGCTGCGGCGGGCAAGGCAATGGGCAGGCCCGATGCCGCTTTGCGTCTTGCAGATAATGTGGAGCGCATTGCTTTGGAGAGCGCTTTAAAAGATGCCGGATATAACACCCCGGCAGATGATCAATCAAATTAGCAGGAGAGCGGGAAATGAACCTGCCGCCAGGAAAATTTACAACTGAAATTGGCCCAATCCATTTTGTCGGCATCGGCGGAATTGGCATGAGCGGCATTGCCGAGGTCATGAAAACCCTTGGCTATCAGGTCCAGGGCTCTGATCTGGCCGACAGCGCCAATGTGGAGCGTTTGCGCGGGCTTGGTATTCCGGTTGAAGTTGGTCATCGCGCTGAAAACATAGGTGCTGCGCGGGTGGTAGTTGTCTCATCTGCAATCAAGCCGGATAATCCCGAAGTGATAGAGGCCCGGGCGAAGTTTTTACCGGTCGTCAGGCGGGCGGAAATGCTCGCGGAACTGATGCGGTTTAAGTCCGCAATTGCTATTGGCGGCACCCACGGCAAAACCACGACGACATCAATGGTTGCGGCCCTTCTGGACGGCGGCGGGTTCGACCCGACCGTGATCAATGGCGGCATTATCAACGCCTATGGCACCAATGCACGCCTCGGCAAAGGCGAATGGATGGTGGTTGAATCGGATGAATCCGATGGCACATTCGTGAAACTTCCATCTGATGTGGTTGTCGTAACCAATATCGATGCTGAACATCTCGATCATTACGGAGATTTCGACACATTACGCGCCGCCTTCCGAACGTTTGTGGAAAATATTCCATTTTACGGTTTTGCGGTGATGTGCATCGACCATCCTGAAGTGCAGGCGCTGATCGGTAAGGTTTCTGACCGGCGTATTGTCACCTATGGCCGCAGCCCGCAGGCGAAAGTGCGTCTGCTGGAATTGCGCTTTGAACAAGGGGTCGCGATCTTTTCAGTGGGCATTACCAGCCGCCGCACGGGCGAGGTGGTTCGTATTGATGATCTGCATCTGCCAATGCCTGGTGAATATAATGCGCTCAATGCCTGCGCGGCGATTGCGGTGGCAACCGAGCTGGGAATTCCAATTGAAAAAATCCGTGCTGCGCTCAACACGTTTGGTGGTGTCAAACGCCGGTTCACCAAGACCGGCGTGTGGAATGAAGTGCCGATTTTCGATGATTATGGCCACCACCCGGTAGAGATCGCATCCGCATTGGAGGCGGCACGTGGTGTATGTGAAAACCGGGTCATCGCAGTTATGCAACCCCACCGCTATACGCGTCTGAGGGACCTGTTTGATGAATTCTGTAGTTGTTTCAATGACGCCGATACGGTGATCATTGCACCTGTATATGAAGCTGGTGAAACACCGATTGAGGGCTTTACCCACACCGAACTGGTGAACGGATTGATTTCGCGCGGCCACCGCGATGCAAGGGCACTGGCATCGCCAGACGATCTGCCTGCAATGATCGCGTCGGTTGCTGAACCGGGCGATCTGGTGATTTGTCTGGGGGCGGGAAGTATAACCCATTGGGCCTACGCGTTGCCTGATCAACTTGCAGCGATCAGTGGAGCCGAGGGGTAATGGCAGACGACCTTCTCAGCCGTTTGCCAAATGTACGTGGTCGCTTGCGCGAGAATACCGCGATGGCAGACCTTACCTGGTTCCGTGTTGGCGGGCCGGCTGATGTGGTGTTTTCGCCTGCTGATGAAGAAGACCTGATGGCCTTTCTTGCTGCGTTGCCAGAAGATATTCCGGTTCTGCCGGTAGGGGTTGGGTCGAACTTGCTGGTGCGTGATGGTGGCATTGAAGGGGTCGTGATCCGGCTTGGCCGCGGCTTTAATCAGATTGAAGTTGAAGATAGTTACCGCATCCGCGTTGGTGCTGCGGTGCCTGACGTCATGGTGGCGAAGGCAGCGCTGAAGGCGGAGATTGCCGGGTTAACCTTTCTGAGAGGTATACCCGGCACCATTGGCGGTGCGTTGCGCATGAATGCTGGGGCATATGAGTGCGAAACGAAAGACGTGCTGGTGGAAGCACATGCAGTGGACCGCAAGGGAAACAAACATGTGTTGAGTGTAAGGGACATGGATTTTTCATATCGCCATTGTGGCGCACCTGAAGATTATATTTTTACCTCTGCGCTTTTGCAGGGCGAGAAGGGCGATCCTGTAGAGATTGAAAAAGCAATGCAGGCGGTGACGGATGCTCGTGAAGGCGCGCAGCCGGTGCGCAGCCGGACTGGTGGGTCGACGTTCAAAAACCCGCCTGGGCAAAAGGCATGGCAACTGGTCGATCAGGCGGGAATGCGCGGATTTAAAGTGGGAAATGCACAAGTGTCTGAAATGCACTGCAATTTTCTCATCAACCAGGGCGGCGCAAGTGCTGCGGATATTGAGGAACTGGGCGAGACAGTGCGGAGCAGGGTTAAAGAAACCTCTGGCGTGGAGCTGTCATGGGAAATCAAGCGGGTCGGCCGCAAGAACTAGAACTTTATTTGGGAATTTAAAACATTGGCCGGAACTGAAAAAACCAAAAAAGACATGCACGTGGCCTTGCTCTACGGCGGCTGGTCGGCAGAACGCCAGGTTAGCCTCGACAGTGGTGTTGCCTGTGCCGAGGCACTGGAAGAAGCAGGTTACAAGAATATTGAGATGGTGGATGTTGCCCCAAACATTGCCACCGTATTGGAAGAAAATCGCCCTGACGTCGCGTTCAATGCCTTGCATGGCCAGTGGGGCGAAGATGGATGCATGCAGGCGATCCTTGAAGTTTTGCGCATTCCCTATACCCATTCTGGTGTTCGCGCATCTGCAATCGCCATGCACAAGGAAATGGCGAAATCCATTTTTCGCGATGTGGGCATTCCCGTCGCGCGCAGCAAAGTGGTGCAACTTGATCGCGAATTAACGGATCATCCCCTGATGGTTCCCTATGTGATCAAGCCTGTGGCCGAAGGGTCCAGTGTTGGCGTGCGGATTGTCCGTGAAGATGGAAATGAACCTCTGTCGTCGCTGTTTTCGCGTGCCGACTACGCGGATCAAGTGATGGTCGAAGCATATGTTCAAGGCCGTGAACTGTCCTGCGCCGTTATGGGAGATGTGGCTCTTGGAGTGATCGACATTATTTCCATGGGTGATTTTTACAATTATGATTCCAAATATGTTCCTGGCGGTTCTGAACACATCCTGCCGGCAGATTTGCCAGCCGATGTGTATCGCAAGGTTCAGAATTATTCTCTCAAGGCCCATATGGCGCTGGGGTGCAAAGGGGTAACCAGGTCCGATTTTCGCTATGATGATTCAGGTGGTGAGGGCGGTGAACTGATTATTTTGGAAATAAATACACAACCAGGAATGACCGGAACTTCTTTGGTTCCCGAAATAGCCGCCCATGCCGGGCACTCCTATCCCGAGCTTGTAGACTGGATGGTGAGGGACGCATCATGCGGAAGGTAAATCAAAGGCAAGTCAAACCTGCACGCCGCCGCCCTGCTCGCAAGAGAGGCCCTGGCCGCGTTGAGGCAATATTCCAAAGTCGCAAAGTGGGGGTTCTCACACGCCTGTGCGCTATAGGGTTCTTGGGGGCTGCAATGCTGCATGCATTGACCATTGGCGGGCATTTTGGAACCGCAGGTTCGCCATTGAAGGATTTTGCAGACAATACAGCGCGTTATGTTGGTTTTTCAGCTGAAGACATCACCATTTCCGGGCTAAAAGAAGCGCGGCCCGAACAGGTGTTGGCGGCAATCGGGGTTACCCGTGGCGGGTCGTTGATCGGGTTTAATGTCAACGAAGCGCGCGGCAAGCTTGAAGGTCTTGATTGGGTGTCGGGTGCTTCGGTCATGCGGCAATTCCCCAACCGGTTGCGCATCACACTCAATGAACGACAGCCCTATGCTTTATGGCAAACCGGCGGCCAGTTTTATGTGATTGACGAGTCCGGCAGGGTAATGACCCACCTTGATCCACCTGAATGGGCACAGCTTCCCGTTGTTGTTGGCAAGGGCGCGCAGGAAAATGCTACTGCGCTTGTTAACCAACTGTCAGTCCATTCTTCGTTAAGGTTAATGGTGCGTGCTGCGGCACGCGTTGCCGACAGGCATTGGACCTTGTACCTCGCGAACGGGGTTCGGGTGCTTTTGCCGGAGACCAATGTGCCAACAGCACTAAAAACGCTGGTGGAGCTGGAGGAAAACCAGGCGATTATGAGCCGGGAAATCCTCAGCATCGATCTGCGACTTGCAGACCGGGTGACATTGCGGTTGTCGGAACGCGGCGTTGCTGCGCGAGAAGAGGCGAAGACCGTAGAGGTTTCCGCCAAATAGGCTGACATGAATTGTCGGTAAATTTGGACAGTTAAGTTGAGGGCGAAGCACATGACAGTTGTGCAACTGCAACGGGGCCAGAGCGGTTCACGGGGACCGACACAAGACAGATCATCACTCATTGCGGCGATCGATGTGGGCAGCACAAAAGTGTGTTGTCTGATTGCTGAACGCAAAACAGTTAAATCGCGCGCATTTGGCGGTGAGCGAAAGAGCGAAATTAAAGTGCTGGGGTTTGGCCACCAGGAAGCGCGCGGCATTCGCGGCGGCGCTGTGGTTGACCTTGATGATGCCGAACGTTCGATCCGCCTCGCGGTGGATGCTGCTGAGCGCATGTCGGGCAAAACGGCACAGAATGTATACGTGAATGTTTCTGGCGGACGGCCTGCCTGCACAGCCTACCTGGCGCAACTGAAAACCAGCGGTGATCAGGTTTCAGGTGAAGATATCAGCCGGGTCATTGATATGGCGCAGCGCAAGATCGAACCAGGCAAGCGGGTTGTGCTGCACACGACCCCGACGGAATTCGCCCTTGATCAAACCCGTAATGTTGCAGACCCGCGCGGCATGTTTGGTGACACACTTAGTGTACAGCTCAATGCTGTGAGTGTGGAACGTGGTCCAATGCGTAATCTCTCCATGGTTATTGGTCGCTGTCATTTGGATGTGGCAGGATTTGTAATCGCACCCTATGCAGCAGGGCGTTCGGTGCTGGTGGATGATGAACTTGAGATGGGTGTTACCTGTATTGATCTGGGCGGGGAGACCTCATGCGTTTCTGTCTTTTCCGGTGGCAATCTTGTTTTTGCGGACTCTGTTGCCATGGGTGGCCAGCATATAACCATGGATATTGCGCGCGGCCTCTCGACACCGCTTGTTCATGCCGAGCGCATGAAAACCTATCATGGATCAGCTTTGCCGGCGGTGTGCGATGACCGGGAATTTATTTCCGTACCGCTCGTTGGTGAGAATGGCACGGATACGGTCAACAAGATCCCGCGCTCCATGCTCACCGGCATCATCCAGCCGCGCCTTGAAGAAACATTTGAGTTGATCGGTGATCGGTTGCGAAAATCTGGAACCGCCAGCCGTGCTGGACGCAGGGTTGTTATTACCGGCGGTGCCAGCCAGTTGACCGGAGTTCGTGAACTTGCGGCCTCCATGCTCGAGCGCCAGGTGCGGTTTGGTTTTCCTCATCCGGTGACCGGCATGCCAGATGCAGCGCGCAGTCCGGGATTTGCAGTTGCAGCAGGCCTGCTCAACTACGCTTTGAACCCGGATCAGGGCACGGTGGCGATGCCCGATGTACAATCCAGCCGAAAACAGGCGAATGGCTATTTTGGGCGTGTTGGCAGCTGGATTAAAGAAAGCTTTTAGATTCAGTGATTTGCGGCGGATCGCTTAAAATGAGCGTCTGCAACGAAAGACAGGCAGTGTTTGGGCCACCAAGCGCTGCCTGTTTGCATAAAATTTAACATTTTATCTATTTGAATTTATTTAATATTTTTCAT
>CAJQND010000242.1 GCA_905479595.1 uncultured Hyphomicrobiales bacterium | reverse complement strand
GCCGCCAGGCCATCATGCAGCCCTCGATATGTATGGCGGATACTGTTTCTTGAACAATGCAGCCATCGCCGCACAGCATTTTCGCGATAACGGCGCAGAACGGGTGGCGATAGTCGATGTGGATTTCCATCATGGCAATGGCACGCAGGATATTTTCTATGAACGTGATGATGTTCTATTTGCCTCACTGCATGGAGATCCGAAAGACGCCTTTCCGCATTTTCTCGGATATGGCGATGAAACCGGCAAAGGTGCCGGAGAGGGTTTTAACTTCAACTATCCGATGAAACCCGGCACCAAATTTGCTGAGTGGCGGGCAGCACTCCTTGATGCCCTTGAGAAGGTTGCCAGTTTCAAACCTGATTTTCTCATTGTTTCACTGGGAGTGGATACATTTGAATCCGACCCTATCAGTTTCTTCAAACTCACCAGCGATGATTTCAGCACCTATGGCAGAGACATCGCCAGTTTGGGGCTGCCCACATTGTTCGCGATGGAGGGCGGATATGACATTGGCGAGATCGGCATCAATACGGTGAATGTCCTGCAAGCTTTTGAAGATCAGTGAGGGTAAAATGACACGCGACCCACGATATGACATTTTGTTTGAACCGGTCAAAATCGGCCCGGTAACGGCGAAGAACAGGTTCTACCAGGTGCCTCATTGCAATGGTGGGGGATATCGTGACCCGTCTGCGGCAGCCGAAATGCGCCGGGTGAAATCGCAAGGCGGTTGGGGTGTCATATTCACTGAACAATGTGAAATGCACCACACTTCGGAAATAACCCCGTTCATTGAACTCAGGCTCTGGGACGATGCCGATATTCCCATGCTTGCCAAGATGGCCGAGGCAATCAAGGAACACGGCGCACTGGCAGGGATTCAACTCGCCTATTCAGGCATTAATGGTCCAAATCTTTATACCCGGGAAGTGCCGATGGCCCCTTCTGCGTTGCCTATCAGGACTTTTACAAGCGACCCCGTCAGCGCCCGCTCTATGGACAAGCAGGACATCAAAGATCTTCGTCGCTGGTTCGTAAATGCCTTTAAACGGGCAAAAGCGGCGGGTTTTGATCTTGTTTGCCTGTATGGGGCGCATGGTTTCGGAATTTTTCAGCACTTTCTTTCAACGGCGACCAATCAACGCTCAGACGAATATGGCGGCAGCCTGGAAAATCGCTCGCGGTTTGTCCGCGAAGTCGTTGAAGATGCCCGCGAGGCCATTGGCGGCACCATGGGAATTACTTTGAGGGTCTCGCTCGATGAAGCCATTGGGGAACTGGGATTTGCCAATTCCGAGGTCCGGGATTTTGTTGAGATGCATAAAGACCTCCCCGATCTTTGGGACCTGGCACATGGTACTTGGGAGGACTGTTCGGGTCCCTCGCGGTTCAAAGATGAGGCGGCGCAACAACTCCTTGTTGAAGGCATAAAGCAACTCACAGATAAACCGATTACCGGTGTTGGCCGATTCACGTCGCCGGATGTGATGGTCAAACAGGTTAAATCCGGCATCCTTGACTTTATCGGGTGCGCCAGGCCTTCGATTGCTGACCCGTTTCTGCCTAAAAAGATTGAAGAAGGCCGCATCGAAAATATCCGCGAATGCATTGGCTGCAATATCTGCATTTCCGGCGACATGACCATGTCGATTTCCCGCTGCACGCAAAACCCGACTTTTATGGAGGAATGGCGCAAGGGTTGGCATCCTGAACAGATTCAACCAAAAGGAAACAGCGAAAGCGTTCTGGTCGTCGGCGCAGGCCCAACGGGCATGGAAGCGTCCCGGGCATTGGGTTTGCGCGGCTATCAGGTAGCACTGGCAGAAGCGAAAACTGAAATTGGCGGACGGGTCAGCCGGGAGGCAAACCTTCCCGGCCTGCGTGCCTGGGGGCGGGTCAAGGATTATCGCGATTATCAGCTCAGCCAGATGGCCAATGTTGATATTTATTTCGACAGCAGCCTTTCAGCCGATGACATTCTCGAATTTGGATTTGAGCATGTCGCAATTGCGACCGGCTCAACATGGCGGCGGGACGGTGTTGCCCGGCATCATGTGGTGCCAATGCAAATCGCGAAAGACATGCCTGTTTTTTCACCTGACGATCTCATGGACGGAAAATTGCCAGCCGGAAATGTCGTATTGTTCGACGACGACCATTACTACATGGGTGGCGCCCTCGCTGAATTGCTGGTGCAAAATGGTGCGAGCGTTACGCTGGTTACACCTGCAGCTTTTGTTTCCGAATGGACCAACAATACGCTCGAACAGGCCACAATTCACCGCAAGCTTGTTGAAATGGGTGTTGAAATTCAACTCAACCGGGCCGTTTCTGCAATCTCAAAGTGTAGTGTTTCGACAGAATGTACATTCACCGGACGGACTTCAGAGTTACAAGCGGACGCCGTTGTTCTGGTAACCTGCAGGGCGCCAAACGATGACTTGTGGAACGCGCTGAAGGATCGCCGGTCAGACTGGCAACGCGCCGGAATCAAGTCAATAAAGGTCATCGGTGACGCAGAGGCTCCCGGCCCCATCGCGTGGGCAACATATGCCGGCCACCGATATGCGCGCAAGCTTGATGAACCTGACATTGGCGATGCTTTGCCTTTCCGGCGGGAAATTGCCGCATTGGCTGGTTCTTGAGGTCAGTTTTCGCGGCTGCTCTTGGTGTAATTCGCCTCATCGCGGTAATAATCGCCAAAGCCAACGATTTC
>CAJQND010000241.1 GCA_905479595.1 uncultured Hyphomicrobiales bacterium | reverse complement strand
AAAACCAGCGACAACTGCCACCTGGCCATCATCCATACGCTCGGCGATTTCGTTTGATTCAACTGACATAATGCGCGCCGCGCCATGTACATCATCTGTCTTGATTGGAATTTGCCAACCTTGCCAGGAGCGGGCCGCAATTCCCATACCTTGCAGGACAATTGCCAAAAGCCCGGCCGTAACCTGTTCGCCCGAGGCAACAACAGCATCATATTCACGCGCATCATGTAACGCAGAGGCTTCTCTGGTCCAGCCGACAAGGCGGTCTGTTTGCCCTGCCATGGCGGAAACGATCACAGCGATCTTATTGCCAGCCTTGACTTCACGTTCCACGTGGCACGCCACATTGCGGATCCGTTCAAGATCAGCAACGGAAGTCCCTCCGAATTTCATTACCAGCCGGCTTGTTGACATCATTCTCGCCCGTTATTTTTCTTCAGCCCTTTCTCCATCTGCCTGGCGGAAGATCGAGGAAAGGTAAATTCTATTTTACAAGAGCAGGCGCTTTAGCTCATGCGCGCGCTACTCATACGCGCACGGCGAATTTGATGCAATATTAAGGTCATGGACTTGCAAAAAACTTCAGCTCAATTTGTTCGCAATTACTCACGTGATTTCCTGCGTCTATCCGCCCCCTAAGAAAAAATTCCGCACGCGCAGAACAGATGGTATCTATGGGTCTATGGCCTAACGCTTGAAAGTGACAGGTAAAATGACCCCAGCACCAACCGGACGCACAGAACAGATTTCAGCCAGTATTGATCCGTCAGAAGTTGAAAAATTCTCACGGATCGCGGCTGAGTGGTGGGACCCGAAGGGCAAATTTGGCATTCTCCATAAATTCAATCCGGTGCGCCTTGCTTATATTCGCGACAACATAGTTTCACATTTTGCCCGCGACACCCATGCCCGCAGGCCGTTCGAAGGGCTGCGAATTCTTGACATAGGTTGCGGTGGTGGCTTGCTTTGCGAACCGATTACCCGGCTTGGCGGCACTGTGACCGGCATCGACCCGGCGCAAAACAACATCAACACCGCATCAGTGCATGCCGCTGAACAAGGGTTGAACATCGACTACAAAGCCTGCAGCGCCGAAGAGCTTGCAGCCGCAGGCGAACAATTCGATGTGGTCCTCAATATGGAAGTGATTGAGCATGTAGCCGACGTGCAAGTTTTCATGACGGCCTGCTGCCAGCTCGTAAAACCGGGCGGTCTGATGTTTGTTGCCACCATCAACCGGACAATGAAATCATTTGGCCTTGCGATTATCGGCGCCGAATATGTTTTAGGCTGGATCCCCAAGGGGACCCATCAATGGGAAAAGTTCTTAACGCCCAACGAAATCAGCCAAGACCTAACCAAGGGGGGCTTGCAGACATGTGACACCATTGGTGTTGTCTACAACCCTCTCACCTCAGAATGGCGCCCGGCGCGTGATACCAGCGTCAACTACATGATGCTGGCAGAACGCACGCCGGAAACTTGAATCCAAACGAAAATTCAGTTTTGTTCTTCAGGCAATGTTGGCAGGGGAAATGTTTCAATTCCCTCGTCGTTCAACTGGCGCACTTCTTCAATTGAAGCTTCACCGTAAATACTGCGCTGTTCATATTCATCATCGTTAACAAGACGCGCTTCTTCCGCAAAACGCGGGCCGACATATTCGGCATTTTCATGAACCTGCTTACGCAGTTCGCGCATCATTGCAACCATATGCGCAGCGGGGCCTTCTTTGGCACTGCTCAAAACCTGCTGAGGTTGATCAATACGTTTATTCTGCTTTGCCGGGACACCCGGCATCATCAGAGCTTTTGTGACATCCGTTGAGCCACAGACAGGGCATTGAACAACGCCCACAATGGATTGCTCTTCGTAAACTTCTGAAGAAGAAAACCAGCCGTCAAAATTGTGATCGTAATCACAGACAAGACTATACTTTATCATGACACCGCCTTTTGCGTTCCCAGCACCGTACCGTCCGTAATGTCAAACAATCTGTCATGCGACAGGGACGGTATACGCGCTCGCGATTGTGAAACTAACGCTATATCAATTTCCGCAGTTAAAATACATGGTTTTGTTTTGCCTTCAGCTAAAATCTTACCCCAGGGCGAAATAATTAGGCTGTGGCCGTACGTTTCGCGCCCGTTCTCGTGTTTTCCTCCCTGGGCTGCGGCAAAAATGTAACACCCTGTCTCAATAGCACGGGCCTGAAGGAGAAGATGCCAATGCGCTTCGCCTGTATTTTTCGTAAATGCCGATGGAATGGTTATGAAACTGGCACCTGATTGAGCCAACTGGCGATAGAGATCGGGGAAACGTAAATCGTAACAGATCGTCATGCCGAGCCCGCCCCAGGGGGTCTCTACAAGTACGGCAGTTGACCCTGGCCGATAATTCTTCGATTCACGGTAGCGCTCACCATCAGGCAAATCGACATCGAACATATGAATCTTGTCATAGGTTGCCGCAATCGATCCGTCAGGAGTGAACAGGAATGAACGGTTAGCAACCTTGTCTTGCGCAACGCGGATGGCAAGAGAACCAATGTTCAACCAGATGCCCAGTTTGGCCGCAAGCGCTGAAAATGCAGCTACACCAGCGTCGTCTTCTTGTGCGACCGTTGCTTCAAACAACAGTTTCGACGACATTTCCATTAAATGCGTCGTCTCAGGCGTGGAGACAAATTGCGCACCTTCGGCAGCAGCTTGCGAAATCATCAAACAAGCGTCTTCGATGTTGCGCGCAACATCGCGCCCGGTGCGCATTTGCACCAAACCAACCCGCATTAATTTTTCTGCCGGTTTTTCCAAACCCAACCTCTGCCAAGTTCAACTTATGGCAAGCATGTCGTCAAGTTTTGCCCGCCGCTCAAGATCGTAAAGCTCATCAAAGCCGCCCACATGGGTTTCATCAATCCAAATTTGTGGCACTGATGTTTTACCCATCGCTTTCTGGGTCATTTCCCGCCTGCGTTTTGGGTTAAGGGAGACATCAATCTCCTCATATTGCATGCCCTTGCCCTTCAACAGTTGCTTAGCTGCGAGACAGTACGGACACATCCGCGTTGTATACATTAGTATTTTTGCCACTTGATATCCCGAAAACTTTAAACCGTTGGCCACCAGCTTTTACTGGTTCCTCAAATATGTAGTTGCGATGGCCGGACCACAAGCGCAAAAACCAATACATCGACTTGCCTGGCACCTGCCTGAATAAGCGCGCTTGTACACGCTTCGGCAGTGCTGCCAGTCGTCAAAACATCATCTATCAGTATAATGTTACGGCCAGACACATCCAGCAGATTACCTTCATTAACTTCAAATGCACCGCGTAAGTTCCGTCTCCGGGCACGATAGTCGAGCCCCACCTGGGTGCGGGTTGGCCTGACCCGGGTGAGATATTGCGGACAGAACGCAATATCAGCCAGCTTCGCCATGCGCCCCGCCAGCAAACCAGATTGATTAAACCGCCTTTGCCAAAGCCTGGTCCGGTGCAACGGAACCGGCACCAGTGCATGGGCATCGGCAAACAAGTCTGCACCAGCGCGCGCCATCATAGCTGCCATCATGCCCGCAACATGGTGGTGATCACGATATTTCAGTGCGTGAACCAGCCGCCTTGAACCCTCATCAAATTCAACACTGGCCCGAGCGCGGTGCCAGCCTGGCGGTTGGGCCAGGGCTCGCGCACTTACCACCCCTGGGCCAGGATCATAAGGCAGTGGCAACCCTACACATCATATTTAAAATGCCTTTAAAAACAGCATTTTGACCTAGAAAACCTTAGGAAAACCGGTATATTTGCATTCTCCATACATACCCTCGCATAACTTGATATGCACCCCTAATTAGAGTATTTTGCTTGATATATAGTGGAATTAGGACTTGTGCCTGTCCACCAATAAGCGGGCCGTAGATTTCTTTATGCAGGGATTTCCACGACCCGCAATGTTCAATCAAAAACCTGTAGGAGGGTTGTTTATGAACGGGGTGAATATATCACCAAAGCGCCAGGCGTTAAAGTTTTTGCAGGAGGCGCTTGATACTGGCGTGAGGGGGAATGTCCGCACGCATATCAAAGCCGCGCTTGATGAACAACGCTCCATTCGAGTTTTTCCGCATACTGTCATGTCGCGAGTGCACGCCAGTTGCAAGAGAAAATTTGTGCGCTGCAATGGCGTCTTGACGCACTCGGTGTAACTGAAAGAGAAATATAGAAACTCAGAGAATAGACACATGTGAAAGGTTCGCAGTACGCGC
>CAJQND010000240.1 GCA_905479595.1 uncultured Hyphomicrobiales bacterium | reverse complement strand
GAGAATGGCGTCGCCTGATTTCAATCCAGCGCTCAATGCTGGGGAATCTGGTTGCACATCAGCAACAAGCGTTCCATCCGTGCCGTCCAACCCAAGGCTTTCAGCGATATCTTGTGAAACCGGCTGGATCTGAACGCCAAGCCACCCGCGGGTTACCTGGCCATCATCTTTAAGATCGGCAATCACATCGCCAGCAATATCTGCAGGAATGGCAAAACCAATGCCCACATTGCCGCCAGAAGGAGAGAATATCGCAGTATTCACGCCAATTACCTTGCCTTCGAGGTTAAAGGCTGGTCCACCGGAGTTACCCCGGTTGATCGCTGCATCAATCTGCAGGAAATCATCGTATGGGCCAGATCCGATGTCGCGTCCACGGGCAGAAACAATACCGGTGGTGACCGTACCGCCAAGACCAAACGGATTGCCTACTGCGACAATCCAATCGCCGACGCGTGCATCTTTTTCAGCAAATTCGACATATTCAAACGTCTTGCCGTCTGCTTCAATTTTTAACAGGGCCAAATCAGTTTTCTGATCCTTGCCGATTACCTTTGCCTTGTGCTCAACGCCATCGGTAAAAATGAGCGTTACTTCCTTGGCACCATCAACCACATGGTTGTTGGTGACCACATAACCATCCTTGGAAATGACAAAGCCGGAACCCTGAGACATGCCACCACGGCGCGGTGCTTTAAACTGTTCACCGCCATCACGCCCGCCAAACTGTTTGAAGAACTTCTCCAAAGGGTGCCCTTTTGGAAAGCCCTGGCCATTGCCAAATCCACGACCAGTTTTATTGGCAATTTTTTCAACGCCATGTTTCACTTTTACCGAAACAACTGCAGGCTGAACCTGTTCAACCAGGTCGGCAAAGCCTTTAACCGGCGCGCTTTGAGGCATTACATTTGTCGTTGCCGAAGCGGCATTTGCCGGACGGTCCAGTAACATGGGAGCGGAAAGAGCGCTCGCGCCCAACAGGGCGGCGACAGCCAGCGCAATGGGCGCTTTACGAATCTTGGTAGGGGTAAGTTTTTGCATCAGTGGTTCTCCATTCGAAAAAAATCAACTGATGACGATATAGGGATTGTTAGATTACACGCACCTTTCGGTGAGATTAATTCTTGGTAAGGTTCACCTTTGTAGCCACCACAGATGAATGTTCCAATGTCCGATGCACTGGACATTTACCTGCAATTTCCTCAAGTTTATCTGCAATTTCCGCTGAAATTTCACCATCTACACTGATTTCACGCTCGAAACGATCAACCCTGCCTTCGCGGCCTTCACACTCGTTACAATCATCCACATGCACTTTATCGTGGGTAACAGAAACGCTCACTTGGCCCATCTCAAGCCCTTTCCGGCCAGCATACATGCGCAAAGTCATTGCCGTGCACGTCCCCAGCGCCGCAGACAGGAGGTCATAAGGTGTCGGGCCAGAATCCATTCCACCCACACTGGCTGGTTCATCTGCAAGAAAATGATGGGCCCGGACAAATATATCCTGCTGAAATGCACCACGCCCGGTTTCACGAACCAATACGTCGTTACCATTGTCGGTTTTCTCTTCCCCGTCAGCGGCCATTGTTTCGATGTAACGGTCCGCCCATGCAGAAAGCACTTCAGCCACATAGATCGCGTCCTCGCGCCGTGACAGCAAATGGTCAGCGTCGTCGAGCGAGATGAAACTTTTGGGATGTTTGGCAGCAGAAAAGATTGCACCGGCATTTTCTATCCCAACCGTTTCGTCGCGCGGCGCGTGGAAAACTATGAGCGCGCGCTTCAACTTGCCTATGCGTTTTTCGAGAACAGAAGAGCGAACATCTTCCAAAAACTGCTTCTTGATTGAAAATTTGCGCCCGGCCAGAACAACCGCCGCCTCGCCTTTTTCCTCAATCTCGCCAATTGCAGCACCAAAATTCTCAATCACATGACCCGCATCGGCAGGTGCGCCAATTGTGGCAACGGCCTTAACCTCGGGAATGTCACCTGCTGCCGCCAGCACAGCTGCACCGCCAAGCGAATGCCCAATCAGTATCGCTGGCGCCTCAAAATGGTTGCGCATGTAATTTGCCGCTTCAACGAGGTCATGCACATTTGAGGAAAAGTTGGTGTTGGCGAATTCTCCTTCACTTGCACCAAGGCCTGTGAAGTCAAAGCGCAAAACCGCTATTCCGTTGGCCGCCAAAGTTGAGGCAATCCTCGAAGCGGCGAATATGTCTTTCGAGCAGGTAAAACAATGGGCAAACAATGCATAGGCTCGCACCGGCCCTTCGGGCATATCTAGCCGTGCCGCCAACTGGTCGCCGGAATGGCCTGGAAACGTGATCTTGCCGATTTTCGCCGCTTTGGGATTTTTCATTGGGGGGCTCCATTCCTTGCCTAAAATGACACCATTGACTTAGCTTTCCAGATCGCACTCTAGTACATGGTGCACATTTAGGGAGAAAACCATGATCTGGCTAATTCTTGGCGTGGCGCTGTGGAGTGTGGTGCATTTCATCCCAAGTCTTGGACTTGCGTTGAAAAAGAAAATCATCTCTCGATTTGGCGACAAAGTCTACAAGATCGCCTTTGCGCTGAGCATTGTGGCCTCAGTTCTACTCATCGTGTTGGGTTGGCGTTCAACTACCCCCGAAATGCTCTACCATTTGCCGGACTGGTCGCGACCTCTGACCATATTTCTTATGCTTGTGGCGTTTCTGCTTATGGGCGCATCTGGCCGGAAAACCGCTATCGGGCGCGTCATCCGCCACCCACAACTCAGCGGCATGGTGGTGTGGGCTATCGCGCATTTGATATCAAATGGTGATACCCGCTCTCTGGTACTGTTTGGTGGTCTTGGCCTGTGGGCTTTGATTGAAATCCCCCTGATAAATGCCCGTGAAGGGGAATGGGTTAAGCCAGAAAAACCGCCAATTGGCGCAGAAATCAAAGGGATTGTGATCAGTTTCGTGGTTTTCGTAGTGGTGATGTTCCTGCACCCCTATTTTACCGGGGCACCGGTCATTCCTCACTAGGTTCAGGGCCCTATTCTGATTGATCGTTCATCAATTTATCCAGCCTGGCCTTTTCCTCGGCATTCAGAGCCTCAGGTTGAACCGCGTTGGTACCGCGGTTTCGTCGGCGGTAGACGAGCAGTATACCGGCCAAAAACAGCACGAACGGCAACCCCCACAGCAACAAAGTGTGCGCTCCAAAGCGTGGCTTGAGCAACACAAACTCACCGTAACGCGCAACAATAAACTGTTTTACCTGATCGTCTGTGTCGCCAGCAGTCAAACGCTCACGCACGAGAACGCGCAAGTCTTTGGCAAGTGGCGCATCTGAATCATCGATGGACTGGTTCTGGCAAACAAGGCATCTGAGCTCTGCAGACAGTCCCCGGGCGCGGGATTCAAGTGCGCTGTCCTGCAGAACTTCACTTGGATCATATGCGCCAAGCGGCACAACCAGCCAGAACGACACCAAAATAGCAATGAATGCACGCATCAAGCCTTGGCCCTTTTTGCTTTCGCGCGTTTTGGTGCACCAACCCTGAACCGCCTGTCTGTGAGGGATACAAGCCCGCCAAAGAACATGATGATCGTTCCAATCCAGAGGAAAGGAATAAGCGGATTAAAATAGACCCGCACGGTGCGCCCTGTTGCACCCGCCTTGTCTCCCATGACCACATAGAGGTCACCTGACAGGAATGTTCGGATTGCAACTTCCGAAGTTGGCTGGCGGGAGGGGAAGTAAATGCGCTTGGCCGGGCTCAGCATTTCCAGTTCTGCCCCCGGAGAATGGCGCAACTCAAACCGGCCAATGGAATCACGGTAATTCGGACCACGTTTGGGGAACTCACCTCGGTAGGTCAGGCTCATGCCTGCAATTTGCATTGTTTGGCCGGGCTCCATTGTGAGCACGGTTTCTTCACGCCATGCAGTCACCCCGACAACTCCCAACACCACGATACCTAATCCCGCATGGGCGAGCGAAGTGCCAAAGGCAGAACGCGGCAATCCAAACAGGCGGCGCAAACCTGCACCACCAAACAGCTTGGCGCGCCAAGCCAGTTCAGAAATCGCCCCGGCTATCAGCCAAACGCCGATGGCAATCCCAAAGCCTGCCATGACCGGGCCGCCAAACATGACATACCAGGCCGTGCCCCCTGCAATCACGGCCAAAACAGCTGCTGCAAGCAGTCGTTGCGATGCAGCGCGAATGTCAGCGCGTTTCCAGGAAAGCATTGGACCAAAAGGTACAATCAGCAGAAGAGGCAGGATGATGAGGCCGAAGGTGAGATTGAAATAAGGCGGACCAACAGAGATTTTAGCGCCGGTAAGGGCTTCTAAAAGCAACGGATACAACGTGCCGGTAAGCACGGATACCGCTGCCACAGAGAGGATCAGATTATTCAGCACAAGTGCGGATTCACGGCTGATCGGGGCAAACAAGCCACCGGCCTTCAGGGTCGGTGCACGCCAGGCAAACAAGGCCAGCGCACCACCAATGAAAATGCACAAAATGAGCAGTATGAAAACGCCGCGTTCCGGGTCGCTCGCAAATGAATGCACCGAAGTAAGCACCCCTGAACGCACAAGAAATGTCCCAAGGAGGCTTAGCGAAAATGCAATAATGGACAGCAGAACAGTCCAGATTTTCAAAGCCCCGCGGCGCTCCACCACAACAGCAGAATGCAATAGTGCTGTGGCCACCAGCCATGGCATGAATGACGCGTTTTCCACCGGGTCCCAGAACCACCAGCCACCCCAGCCGAGTTCGTAATAGGCCCACCAGGACCCCATCGCTATACCGGCGGTAAGAAACATCCACGCAGCCAGTGTCCATGGCCGCACCCAGCGCGCCCAGGCCTCATCAACCCGGCCACTTAAAAGCGCGGCAACGGCAAAAGAAAACGCCACTGAAAGCCCCACATATCCGAAGTAAAGCAGCGGTGGATGTATCGCCAATGCCGGGTCTTGCAAGACCGGGTTTAGCCCTTTGCCTTCAAATGGCGCAGGATCAAGGCGGGTAAACGGGTTGCTGGTCAACAAAATAAACAGCAGAAACGCGGTCCCGATTGCCCCTTGAACGCTCAACACTCTGGCGCGCAGCACTTGTGGCAAATTTGCACCGAATGCTG
>CAJQND010000239.1 GCA_905479595.1 uncultured Hyphomicrobiales bacterium | reverse complement strand
TTGGAGATATACATGACCGACAGCGTTCTCGGCATCATTGGCGGTTCTGGATTTTACGATCTGGAACTGGAGCATTCGCGCCTGGAAGAGGTGAGCGGACCTTGGGGAGCACCATCCGGGCCGCTGCGCCGCGGTGAAATCAATGGATTGCCGGTCGTATTCATCGCCCGCCACGGGCCGGGCCATGCGATTCCACCAACCGAGATCAATTACCGGGCAAATATTGATGCCCTGAAACGCGCTGGCGTTACGGACCTTGTGTCAATCTCTGCCTGCGGATCGTTCCGTGAAGACCTTCCACCTGGCATGTTTGTTATTGTTGACCAGTTCATCGACCGAACTTTTGCGCGGGAAAAGAGCTTTTTTGGTACCGGCTGCGTGGCGCATGTGTCGGTTGCCCACCCGATCAGCTCCGGGCTTGCTGCCCGTGTTGGGGATGCGGCAAAAGCAGAAGCTATCCAGCACCATATTGGCGGCACTTATCTGGTGATGGAGGGTCCGCAATTTTCCACTCTGGCGGAAAGCCACATGTACCGCGCCTGGGGTTGTGATGTAATCGGCATGACCAACATGCCGGAAGCAAAGCTCGCCCGCGAGGCCGAAATTTGCTATTCCAGCATCGCCATGGTGACTGATTTTGACAGCTGGCATCCCGACCACGGTGAAGTAGATATTCCCTCGATCCTGGCAGTGATGGGTGCAAACAGCGCCAATGCAGCTCGCCTTGTCACTCGCCTGGCAGCGGACTTTCCCAAAACCCACCCAGATTGCCCCGATGGATCGGACAAAGCGCTCGAGTTTGCGATTATCACCCCACCTGAAGCCCGGGACCCGGCAGTTATGGCAAAACTTGATGCGGTTGCAGGCCGAGTGCTCGGCTAAAGCGTGCTTGCCCCGCAGATTGGTTATCAACGCGAACCGGATATCGGCTTTATCCAGACGCAGAAATCGCTACACTGATCGCCATTATCAAAAACACGACAGGTGAGGATTTTTCAATGAAACGAGTATTTTTGCCCATCTTGATGATGGCAGCAGCAATGCTGGGCGCGCCTTTGGCAAGCGCTGAAGACGTGACAAAGGTTGGGTTTGTTTATGTTGGCCCGGTCGGCGACCATGGCTGGACGTACCGCCATGATGTAGGCCGCAAGGCGCTTGAAAAAGAATTTGGTGACAAAGTCAAAACCACTTATGTGGAAAGCGTCAAAGAAGGTGCTGATGCTGAGCGCGTAATCCGCGAACTGGCAGCATCGGGAAACAACATTATCTTTACCACCTCGTTTGGGTACATGAACCCGACACTGAAGGTGGCCAAACAGTTTCCCAACGTAAAATTCGAACACGCCACCGGATATAAGCGGGCGGCAAATCTTTCCACCTATTCATCGCGTTTCTATGAGGGCCGCTATGTTGCCGGTATTATCGCAGGCCGCATGACCAAATCAAACGTCATTGGCTATATCGGCTCTTTTCCCATTCCTGAAGTTGTCCGGGGCATTAACGCATTCACAATCGCTCTGCGTAAGGTCAATCCAAAAGCAACGGTCAAAGTTGTCTGGGTTTCATCCTGGTATGATCCAGGCAAGGAAGCCGACGCAGCCAAAGTGCTCATGGACCAGGGCGCTGATATTATCCTCCAGCATACGGATTCAACCGCGCCGCTACAAACCGCGGAAGCCGCTGGTAAACTTGGCGTCGGCCAGGCATCTGACATGTCTCAGTTCGCCCCCAAGGCCCAGCTGACGGCCATCATCGATAATTGGGACGGATATTACATCGAACGGGTCAAGGCTGTCATGGACGGCTCCTGGGCGTCCAAGGACACTTGGGGCGGCCTGGATGTTGGCATGGTGCAGATGGCACCTTTAAATGTGGCCATTCCAGACGACGTCAAAAAAGAAGCAACGGACGCAATGGAAGCCATTAAGGCTGGAACGCTCAAACCATTTGCCGGTCCGATAAAGAAACAAGATGGCAGCGAAGCCGCAAAAGAAGGCGAGAGCATCGATGACGGCACATTGCTCGGCATGAATTTTTATGTCGAAGGTGTCGATGGCCAATTGCCGAAGTAAACGAATGAAACCAGGGCTGGATATTCATCCAGCCCTGGCCACTTAAAAGGAATTTCTCCAAAATGGACCTGCGCAACGGCTTCGACATAAAGCGATATATCCGCACGATTCCTGACTACCCGAAGCCGGGCATCATGTTTCGCGACATCACTACCCTTTTGGCAAACCCGCATGGGTTCCGTGCCTGTGTAGACGAGCTTTTATGGCCATTTCTCGAAGACCGGGTCGACTATGTTATCGGCATTGAGGCGCGAGGTTTTATCCTTGGCGGTGCCGTTGCCCATGAGCTTGGGCGCGGGTTTGTGCCGATTCGCAAAAAAGGCAAATTGCCGTGGAAGGTAATCGGGCGCGAATACAAGCTTGAATATGGCGTTGACCGGGTTGAAATTCACGCAGATGCGATTAAAAAAGGCGATCGGATCTTGATGATCGATGATCTGATTGCAACCGGCGGCACAGCGGATGCGGCGGTATCCCTGATCCAGGAATCTGGTGGAGAAATCGTATCTGCAGCGTTTGTTGTCGATCTGCCAAGTTTGGGCGGTGCTGCAAAATTGCGCGATGCCGGCATCAAGGTGCACACCTTGGTTGAGTTTGAAGGGGACTGAATTTTTGGCATCAACCGATCTGCTCGTTCAGTTTCTCCTGGTAACGCTTCTGTTTGCCTATATTCCCGGCCCCGCGCTGATTTATGCCGCCGGGCAAACTCTTGCCAATGGCCGCAAAGGCGGCTTGCTCGCAACCCTTGGTCCAGGGTCAGGACCCATTAATAGTCTCCATTCTGCGCTGGCTGCAAAGCCTGCCAGCCAGGCGGAAAGACGCAAGATACCGCCCGGTTTTCAAGACTTTCCAACGAAGCAGGCAGGCTTTGCAGTCGCACCCGAAGGGTCTCTCCAGGAGGGCCCACCTGCTGGCAAACAATGCTCATTAAGGCAGAAAGCCTGAACTTGCGATTGTTTTCCAGCATTTGCACCCTCCTGGAGAGACAGAATTGAAGACTATTAATGGGTCCTGACCCTAAGTGCTGGCGGGTATGTGCATGTTATCGCTGCAGCGTTTGGGTTGTCTGCGTTGCTTGCGCACGTACCGACGGCCTACGTCGTGTTGAAATTTGTTGGTGCGGCATATCTCGTCTGGCTTGGGGTGAGCATGTTGCGGTCAGCCGGTGTGCGCGCCGAGGCACCTAGCATGCGAAAAAAATCAGCCAAAAGGGCTTTTGTTGATAGCTTTCTTGTGGAGTTTCTCAACCCAAAAACAGCAATATTTTTTCTGGCATTTCTTCCACAATTCGTCGATCCGGCAGGTGCATTTCCGATTTGGGTGCAGTTTCTCATTCTCGGCGCAGCCGTTAATCTCGCATTCGGATCAGCTGATCTCGTTGCAGTGTTTTTCACCAGCTATGTGATGGCCAAGCTTAAAAAATCAGGCCCTTACCAAAAACTATCGCAGTGGCTTGCAGGTTCGCTGATGATATTGCTGGGTATCCGGTTGGCTCTGTCAAACGAGTAGTGCGTAGCGGGTTATCACCACACGATTATGCACTTCGCATCTGAACCAGGGTGCTGGAGATGAACGACACCACAATGTCGCCGTTCTGGTTGCAGCCTTCGCCCCGCGTGGTGACCAGACCCCAACCAGGGCGGGATTTAAGCGGGCGTTTTTCCAAGACTTCCTGAGTGTAGGAAATCTTGTCACCCACATAAACCGGCCTTGGCCATTTGAGTTCTTTCAAGCCAGGCGACACACCAATCTCTGGAAGTGTGTGGCCTGCCTTCGCCCGCTCGGCGCGCAGCTTCATGTTGAAGTCCACATATACCCGCATCCAGGTTGAAATTGTCTGCCAGCCGCTGGCGCATAGCTTGCCGAAATGGCTTTTCTCGGCATCTGCCTCGTCCATATGGAAAGGCTGCGGATCATATTTCACTGCGAATTTTTTGATCATTTCCGCATCGAAATCACGCGAACCAAGTGCATAACGACCGCCAATTTGCAGGTCTTCGAAAAATACTGCCAGTACAGTCATTGCGCTGCTCCCTGTACGGGGTTGCGCACCACCATCAACTGGCTGCCTTCGGTTATCGACTTGAGCTCGCCATCCTGGTTGAAAATTTCCCAACGCACTTCAATGATGCCCATTGCAGGTTTGGATTTTGATACGCGCTTACTCAAAGTAGTGCGCCGGCACGAAAGAACATCTCCTGGCCGCACAGGTTTCTTCCAGCTCACGCTTTCCAGACCAAAAGACCCCATCGATGCCGCGTTATAGAGCAGACCATCATAAATCATCCGCATTTGCATACTGCACACATGCCAGCCTGAGGCGATTAACCCACCAGCCATGGAGGCAAAGGCCGCCTCTTCATCGGTATGAAAAGGGAGGGGATCGTACTCAGTAGCGAATTCAAGAATTTCCTCGCGGGTGACTTTATAGGCGCCAAATTCAGCGACCTCGCCAACCGGAAAATCCTCGTAGTGCAGAAGTGTTGATGATGGTTCAGTCATGATTACACGTTGAATTTAAACAATAAAACGTCACCATCCTTGACCACATATTCCTTGCCTTCATCCCGCGCCTTGCCGGTTTCCTTCGCGGCATTCTCCCCGCCAAGGGTTACATAATCATTGTAGGCAATCGTTTGTGCGCGAATGAACCCACGCTCAAAATCCGTATGAATCACGCCAGCTGCAGCAGGTGCCTTTGTCCCCTCGGGTATGGTCCAGGCACGGGTTTCCTTGGGGCCCGCGGTGAAATAGGTAAGTAGACCGAGAAGTTCATAGCCTGCGCGGATCAGACGATTAAGGCCAGGTTCTTCCAAATCCAGATCGGCGAGATACTCGTTCTGATCGGCATCATCAAGCTGGGAAAGCTCGGCTTCAATCGCTGCGGAAATGATCACCGCGCCTGCTCCGTCGGCTTCAGCTTTGGCTTGCACCGCGGCAGAAAATGCATTGCCGGTCGCGCTCGCACTCTCTTCAACGTTGCACACATAGAGGACAGGCTTGCTGGTCAGCAGGTTCAATCCATCCCAGGCGGAGCGTTCATCATCGGATATTTCGGCCACCCGCGCTGCGCGCCCATCGCGCAGCAAAACCAGCGCCTTTTCCATCAGCATGAGCGCTGCCTTGGCTTCCTTATCACCACTGCGCGCTTTCTTCTCTATCGGTAACACACGTTTTTCAAGGCTTTCGAGGTCAGCCAGCATCAGTTCGGTTTCAACCACATCTGCATCGCGCACCGGGTCAATGCCCCCTTCCACATGGGTGATGTCGGGGTCTTCAAAACAGCGCAATACATGGGCGATTGCGTCTACCTCGCGGATATTGGCGAGTAACTGATTGCCCAATCCCTCACCCTTTGAGGCCCCACGCACCAACCCGGCAATATCGACAAAGGTCAGGCGGGTGGCGATGGTCGCCTTTGAACCGGCAATGGACGCTATTTTATCGAGGCGCTCATCAGGCACCGGAACTTCACCCACATTGGGCTCGATTGTGCAGAACGGATAGTTCGCCGCCTGCGCCGCTGCCGTGCGGGTGAGCGCGTTAAAAAGTGTCGACTTGCCAACATTAGGCAGCCCGACGATGCCGCATTTGAAACCCATGATGAGTGCCTTTACTTATCGTCCTGTTTGGAAAAGAGCGTTTTGAGCGCCGCCGCCAGAGGACCTGACTTTTCGACGTCTTTTTCCGGCACCTTCGCGGTCACCGGAGCTGGTTTTTTCGATTTCTTTTGTTTTGGTACTTCTGCATCAGCTTTCGGATTAACTGCCAGATGCACCTTGTTTTGGAACTGGGATGTATCGCCGGCTGCGAGCTGGTCGGCATTTCTGCCAATGGCATCAATCATCGGATCAAGCCATTCATGGTCGTGTTTGGCGAAATCTTTCAACACCCAGGAATGCACCTGGCCTTTATTGCCGGGATGACCGATCCCTAAACGAACCCGGTTAAAATCCGGGCCCATATGGGCTGCAATGGAGCGCAAACCGTTATGGCCTGCAAGCCCGCCACCGGCCTTGCAGCGCAGTTTCCCAGCGGCAAGATCCAGTTCATCGTGAAAAACAAACACATCTTCCGGACCAAGTTTGTAGAACTTCGCCGCCTCAGCAACCGATCGCCCGCTTTCATTCATGTAGGTTTGCGGTTTCAACAGCAGCACTTTTTCTCTGCCAAGCTGGCCTTCACAAACCGCACCGCGGAACTTGGAGCGCCATGGTGGAAAGTTGAAATTGCGAGCGATCTCATCTACCGCCAAAAAGCCAATATTATGCCGGTGACCGGCATACTTGGCACCGGGGTTTCCAAGACCAGCAAAAAGGATCATGGCGCGTTCCTTTGACATACGCCCGCTAAAGCATGGATTGCGGACCATGCGCTGCCGCGCCCAGAAGGCGCGGCAGTGTCAGTACAAGTTGGAGGAGCGTTACTCGTCGCCCTCAGCGTCAGCGTCGCCTTCAGCGTCGCCGTCTTCTGCGCCTTCGCCTTCAACGCCTTCTTCGCCTTCGAGACCCTCTTCTTCCTCTTCAACAACCTCAGCAACCGGTGCTGCAATCGTGACGATGGTGAAGTCGCGGTCATCAATAACCGAGGTAACGCCCTCTGGCAGGGTGATTTCGGAAATGTGCACCGAATCGCCCATTTCAAGCGCGGCGATATCCACTTCGATTTCAGAAGGAATGGCAGAAGCCGGGCAGTTCAACTCAATGGTATAACGCACCACGTTGAGCACACCGCCAGCGCGAAGGCCTGGTGTATCTTCTTCATTGAGGAACACAACCGGCACTTCCACATTCACCTTGGCACCCTTGCCAAGGCGCAGGAAGTCCACATGCATGATGAAATCACGCACTGGCTCAAACTGAACGTCACGGGGAATGGTCCGGATTGTTTCGCCGTCGATCTCCATATCAACCAGCTTTGACATGAATGTGCCGGTGTTAACCTGTTTCAGCACTTCAGTATAACCAAGAGTGATTGCGATAGGATCTTTCTTGTCGCCGTAAATTACAGCGGGGATTCGGCCTGTGCGGCGAATTGCACGGGCGGCCCCCTTGCCGGTCCCTTCGCGCGTTTCAGCCGTCAATGTGACGTTCTCTGCCATTGTGGTTCTCCATAAGAATAAAAGTTTTCATGTCTGGTGCCTCCTCCAGGGGGGAACAGCCAGCCAGACAGCGCGGCTTATACAGCCTAAATTGCGGTTGTGCAACGCCAGAACGATGGTCAGTGAAACAGGCTGGATACGCTTTCTTCGCGCGCTGTGCGCCCGATTGCTTCACCGATGAGTGGTGCAATCGACAACACCCGTATATTGTTTGAAACCCGCACTGCTTCAGTCGCCTGAATGGAGTCCGTGACTACCAGTTCCTTGAGTTTGGAAGCCGTTATCCGCGCAACTGCGCCGCCGGAAAGCACCCCATGGGTGATATAGGCTGAGACGTCTGTTGCTCCCTTGGCGAGCAACGCTTCGGCGGCGTTGCATAAAGTGCCGCCAGAATCGACGATGTCGTCGACCATGATGCAGGAAGAACCTTCCACGTCGCCGATAATGTTCATAACTTCAGACTCACCGGCACGTTCACGGCGCTTGTCGACAATCGCCAGCGGCGCGCCAATGCGCTTGGCCAGTCCGCGCGCGCGCACCACACCGCCCACATCTGGCGAAACCACCATCGTTTTGCGGCCTTTATATTTTTCTTTGATATCGCGTATCATTGCAGGTGCTGCAAACAAGTTATCGGTCGGAATATCGAAGAAACCCTGAATCTGACCGGCATGGAGATCGACGGTCATTACCCTGTCGGCTCCTGCTTCGGTGATCAGATTAGCTACCAATTTGGCAGAAATCGGCGTGCGTGGCCCGGGTTTCCTGTCCTGGCGGGCGTAGCCGAAATACGGGATAACCGCAGTGATCCGGCGGGCAGATGAGCGTCGCAATGCGTCGATAATAATCAACGTCTCCATCAGATGGTCATTGGCGGGAAAAGATGTCGATTGCATAACGAAAACATCCTCTCCGCGAACGTTTTCCTGAATTTCAACGAAAATCTCCATATCGGCGAAGCGCCGAACGACGCATTTGCTAAGTGGAATGCTTAGATATGCCGCAATCGCCTCTGCTAAAGCGATATTGCTGTTGCCAGCGACCAGCTTCATGATGCCTACCCTTTTCCCCGTAGAGCCAGACCCGCTGTCAGGCCCGCCACCCCTTACCGGTTCATAGCAATGTGGGTATAGGCTGTAAACAAAAGACCCCGCTCATCCACAAGACCATTGCGCGCACCTAACCCAAATTTTGTGAAAGTTTTCTAACCCTGCTTGCGTTTCATTTCCTCAATGAGATTAAAAATACCGCTGGCCGCTGCTTGTGCTGCGTATTTTGCGTTTGGCCCAAAGCCCGCATTAATAGAGCCTTCGGGCACTCGGTTTGCTTGTTTTATCGTTCCAAGAACTGCGCCGTTGGGATCAACCAGCTTCCACGCCAACACGACATTTTGCTGGCCCTTTGAGCCTTTTTTGACCTCTACAACGCCCCGAATGGTCAAAGTGTCGCTGGCCGGAGCCGTTCGCACAGGCCATCCCGCTTTCTTCAACACGTCACGCATGGCGAGAGTAAGCTCCGCATTGCCTTTACCGGGAGCACCGCGCACTTTGGGTACAGCAACTGCACGTATCTGATTGCCTTCCGGCTTCTTCTTTTTAGTTTTTTGAGGCGCTGGCTTGGCCGGTGCTTCAGCCACCTTCACCATTCCCGGTTCGGCGGTTGGTTGCGCACCGGGAGGTTGAGACGAAGGAGCGCTATAGGCCGGGCCATTTGCCAGATTCTGAATAGCCATAAGCTGGCCAGCATCGCGATGTGTTGGATCAATATCTGAATATGCGGGTGGCGCGGGCTGGGCATGCGAGCGCTCATCAGACACAACCGCTGTGTTCATGCCACACGCACCAAGCAGCAAACAGCCAAAGACCGCACCGGCAGAACGGGCGACTGATCTCTGTTGGTTGCAGAATACGGGCATCTTCAAGCAAGGTACTTTCGTGACCATTGTTCAAGGGTCGAGCCTCTAGGCTCAGTACTGTAGAGTTAAACCCAACAGCAGTCACGCCTGCAAGCGCGACGGCACTTGAGCCTGTGGATTGTCACAATTGAGGACCAACCACCTCACACGATCCTTTTCAGGCAGAAGCCAGCACTGCTTTAGCGATTTTCTCGACATGGACATAGTCCGTGCCACAGCAGCCGCCAAATACGTTCATTTGGGGAAAAGTGGCTTTAAAATCACGATATTGCCCTGCCAATTCATCCGGGTTTCCTTCCTCAAGGTGTCCCAGTTGGCACAGAGTGCCATGGTCCAGTGTAGAGGCGTTTGCGCGCAATCCCCGAATACGATTTGCCCAGGGCTCAGGGGAAAGAGCAGGGCCAAAATCCAGCGGATGGGAGCAATTGATCATGTAGTAGGCGGGCGAGTTGCCGGTCGCCTCATCGACCGCCTCAATGGCCTGTTGCAGCGTTTCACCACTTTGCAGCTTACGGTCTTTTTCAAGCGTGAACGATATGACAGATGGTAAACCCGCCGCCGCAGCGGCGCGGGAAATACCAATTGCCTCATTGGTTGAATTCAGCGTCAATGCCGTGACGATATCTGCACCCTCAGCCTTGAAGGTTTCAATCTGCTCACTGTGATAG
>CAJQND010000238.1 GCA_905479595.1 uncultured Hyphomicrobiales bacterium | reverse complement strand
GGATCAATCTCAATGTCGGATGTCCGTCTGACCGGGTGCAATCTGGCCGTTTTGGCGCGTGTTTGATGGCGGAGCCTGAGACAGTCGCAGCCTGTATCCGCGAGATGCGCGCATCAGTGTCTATGCCGGTCACCGTCAAATGTCGCATCGGCATCGACAACCAGGATGAAGATGAAGATCTTGACCGGTTTATCGAGACCGTGGCCGCTTCAGGTGGTGAGCACTTCATCGTCCATGCCCGCAAGGCGTGGTTGTCAGGGCTTAACCCCAAGCAAAACCGCGATGTGCCACCGCTCAATTATGACCGCGTCTACCGGTTGGCGGAAAGGCGCCCTGACCTCACCATCAGCATAAATGGCGGCATTGTTGACCTTGCCGAGGCGGCAGACCATCTCGCCAAAGTGGATGGTGTGATGCTGGGTCGCGCCGCATATCAGAACCCCTGGATACTGGCAGATGTGGACCGTGCATTGTTTGGCTCTGAAAACCCGGCAACCGAGCGTCGCAGTGTGGTGGATCAACTGGCCGAGTATGCAGAGCAGGTCATGACCGGCGGCGCGCGTTTGCGCCATGTCACTCGCCATGTGCTCGGTCTTTATCAGGGCCAGCCAGGTGCGCGCGCCTGGCGGCGGCACTTGTCGGAAAACATGCACCTCGACACAGCCACACCACAAACCCTCATCGATGCCGCAAACTTAGTGGAAGATCATTCCGCGGCGGCTTAAGGCAGCAGGCGACACACATTTGTGGCTTCTGATTTACCGCGGATGGTATGGGCACCCTCCTGGCGGATTGTGAATTCATCGCCGGCGCGGCTGGCGGTTTCGCTGCCGGTGAGGATGATAATTTCTGCATCCTTATCGATCTCTTTGCCAAGTGCTTCCAGCCGCGCTGCAACGTTTACCGTGTCGCCCATAATTGTGTAGTTGATGCGATTGGGCGAGCCGATGTCACCGACCACCAGTGGGCCGGTATGAATGCCGATGCGGATGCGCACCGGTGCCAGGCCACGTTCCAGCCGGCGTTGATTGTCTTCGTGCAGGTCATTGGCGATTGCAATCGCGGCGCGGCAGGCGGCTTGCGCGTGGTCTGCCATGTCGTCGGGAGCCCCCCAGAATGCCATCAGGGAATCGCCGATATACTTGTCGATTGTGCCGCCCTGATCTTCAACGCAACGCCCCAGCAAGGTGAGGTGTTCATTGGTGAACTCTGCAACCTGACCTGCCGACATACCCTCGCTGAGGGTGGTGAAACCTGCAATATCGGTGAACATCACGGTCACGACACGCTCTTCGGGCGGGGAGCCAGCATCGCCGCGTTCAATCAGTTTGGCAACCAGTGCACGGGGCACATAGCGTTCAAACAGTTTCAATCCGCCCACCATGGAATTGAACGAATTCGACAGTTCATGCAGCTCTTTGATGAAGCTGCCGCGGAGCGGTTTGATTTTGTTGAACTCCACCTGACCGACCTCGGAGGCAGCTTCGGAAATGCGCTGGATCGGGTGCGAAATGCGCCGTGCCAGTATCGCAGCTGCAATAAGCGCCAACAGCAAAATACCGCCAGCGAACCACATTGACCGGAAAAACACCTGCAGCGGCACCCGCGCTTCAGCAGAGCGCCGGTAACTGCCAACTACCACCGTGTGCTCGCCAAAGCGGTGGCGCAGGGGCAAGGTGGAAAGCAGATAATCATTGCCGCGCCAGTTCACGTTTTGCAGGCTCGCTCCGTCAAGCACGCCCTTCTCCACCAAGGGCGAGGCAATCGCGGTTTCAAGTACACTCAACACACCATCTCCCAGTTCATCTCGCTGGGGCAGGGCTGCGTCTTTGGAAAGGCCGACCGGTGAACGTGCCAGCAAAGGATGCGCCAGCACATAACGGCCATCGAGAAGCGCGAAAATGATATTCTGTGTCGAGCCGCTCATCGCCTTGGCCATGGCTGAGAGGGGTTCCACCGCAACCGCCACTTCGACAAATCCGATTGCAGTGCCGTCGCGTGAGATCTCACGGCTTTGGGTCACCACGGTCTGCGCACTTTGCGGGTCGTGCCAGGGTTGGCTCAGATGAAAGGCGCTGGCGCGCAAGTGACCATCGGCAATGGTGCGCTGCAGGGATGATGGCTCGTTTGAATGAAGGGTGCGAAATTTTGGTTCGGCGTCTCCCGGCGCGCGGCTCGCGGTTATGCCATTCAGGTCCATATCCAGCACGGTGATGTTCACCACATTAGGGTCGGCCGTCATAATGCCTTTGATAAAGGCGTTCAACTCGTCAGGGTTGGCATTTTCCATCTCGTCATGCTGGAGATGGCGCGCGATAGAGGAAATATGGTTTCGGCTGGCATTGATAAAGCTGTCCAACTCGAACTTTATTGCCTGTAAATTACGCGCAACAATGCGTCCGCCAAGGTTGGAAATCAGTTGCTTGCCCGACCAGTGTTGTATTGCGATCACCGATCCTACAGAGATGATCGTCAATAAACAAAAGCACAAAAGAAAAGTTGGAAGAAGTTTTACTTTCATGCCGCGCCTTATGTGGTGTTTGCACTACGTACAATAAGTATATCAATTGGCGCACGTTGCAATGAGTTG
>CAJQND010000237.1 GCA_905479595.1 uncultured Hyphomicrobiales bacterium | reverse complement strand
ATCATGGGCGCGCGAGGCAATCGCCGAGCGGGACACAGCACCGATGGAGGGCAGTGCTTCGCCGCGAAAACCCATGGTGCGGATATCCAGCAAATCCTCGCCATCAAGCTTTGAAGTTGCGTGGCGTTCCACTGCCAGCTCCAGCTCATCCGCGCTCATACCACAACCATCATCACTTACTCTGATGAGGCTGCGTCCCCCATTGGCGAAAACAACATCAATATGGCGCGCGCCCGCATCAACCGCGTTTTCAACGATTTCCTTGACCACGCTGGAGGGGCGCTCAATCACCTCACCCGCAGCGATGCGGTTAATCAATCCTTCTGGAAGCCGCCGGATGCGCATATTTGTGCCGCCTGAAAATATTCGGGCGATGATATTGCCATGAGTCGGGGCTGAAACGTAACCCGCCTAAATAGTTTTGAGGTAATGACGGGTGAGCACTTTGCTTTCTTCGACTGCAGGCTGATCAAACGGGTCCACGCCCATCAAATGGCCCGTGATGATTGTTTCCAGCATGAAATGCATCATCAGCGCGCCCAGGCTGCGCTCGTCCAGTTTGTCCACGGTAAAAATCCGCACCGGGCGGCCATTGCCCGCCAGGGTTTCTGCACTGGCGCGCTGCTCACAATCGACCAGATCGCCCATCGTATGGCCTGCCAAATAGCCAACCAGGGGATCAACGCTGTAACTTTGCGGAATGCGCGGACCCTTGCCTGCAGAACTGGTCATGATGATGTTGACCAGTTTGTCTTTTGGCCCGCCATTAAACAGTTGAAACAATGAATGCTGATCCACTGGCCCGGCTGCCGCAACCGGGGTCGTGCCAAGCCCGTCCTTGCCAAGGCTTTCGGCCCAAAGCTGGTTGAACCAGGCAGAAAACAGCCTCAAGCGATCTGAATAAGGCATCATAACGGTAGCGTTATGACCTTTTTCTGCGGCGAAAGCGGCGTTAATGATCGCCCCTAGTGCTGGCGGGCAGTCTGCAGGCGCGGCATCTTCCAGCACTGGCGCAAGTGCCGATGCAGCGCCCATGCGCAAAGCCTCTACATCCAGCCCCATGATCAAAGCGGGCAATAACCCCACATTGGACAGCAACGAATAGCGCCCGCCAATATCTGGGTCATGATCCAGCACGGTGATGGAATGCAGCCCCGCAAGCCGTCGCAACGCGTTCTCATCCACGCTGCCCGGTGAGGAAACAGCGAGCACGTGGCCGGTGATATTCCATTCAAGACCAGCTTCCTTCAAGGCCTCGATCGCAACAATTGTCTGGGTAATGGTTTCAGGGGTGCTGCCTGATTTTGAGATGGCGATAAAGCGCACGGTTTTCAGATCACGCTGGCGCAATATCTGCGCCATGGTGTGGCCGTCGAGATTATCCATGAAATGCAGGCGCGGGCCGTTACTCAGATCAACGCCCGGAATGCGATAGCCTTTAAGCTGGACAAGCGCCTGGCCACCCAGAGAAGAACCTCCAGTGGCCAGGATAAAAACATCTTCAGCACCACGGGTAAACCCGTCAATGACACTTCGGCATTCAGCGATATCATCGCGTTGTTCAGGAAGTCGCAAAAGCGGCAGGCTGCCATCACCATATGCGGCGCGCAGTTGATCAAGTGCTTCGCGCGCCTTCGCGGTACCGGCAACAATCTGGCTTTGCGACAGACCGCCCGCGCCAATATTGGTTTCCAGGCAGCGGGAGATATCTTGATTACAGGACACTTCAGAATACCTTTCGGATGAACGTCCCATTCATGCCCAAGCAGGCATTAAACATCAAGGTGCTTGCGTGTTAAATCTTACCCGCCAGCAGGTTTGATAGACTTGAGCGCGCCGGGCTTTCCAACCACAGTGATGATAAGTTCACCTGGTTTGAGCAACCGTTTGGCGACACGCTTCACATCTTCCAGGGTCACTGCCTCAACCTTGGCATTGCGGGTGTCGATATAATCCAGCCCAAGATCGTCCACCTGGATTGCCAGCAATTGGCCGGCAATCTTGCTCGATGTATCAAAGCGCAAGGGATATGAACCAGTGAGGTAGGTTTTGGCTTCTGCCAATTCCTTCTTAGTTGGACCGTGTTCTGCCATGCGGGCGAGCTCGGAGCGGATCAGGGAAATTGTTTCATCGGCCCGCTTGTTCTGGGTGGCCGCTCCACCGATAAACACAGCACCATGGTCGAGCGGGGAAAGGTAGCTGTAGACCGAATAGGTAAGCCCGCGCTTTTCGCGAATTTCCTCAGTCAGCCGTGAGCCGAAACCGCCGCCGCCAAGAACATAATTCATAATGAAGGCAGGAATGAAATCTTCGTCCCTGCGCTTCAGGCCCGCGTGGCCAAACTGGATGACAGATTGGGGAATGTCGCGCTCGATTACCCGCACGGCAGGTGTCTTTGAAACACTGGCTTCACCAACCGGCTCCATCAGGAGTTTTTCCGGCAAGCTGCCAAAGGTTTCATCAAGCAGCACACCAAGGGTTTCGGCATCAATATCGCCAACCACAGCAACTTTCAGCCCACCGCGGGTGAACAAGCGCTTGGTAAGTGCGTGCATATCTTCCGGCGCCATTGCTTCCACCCCTTTTGAGGTGCCTTGCGAGGAGCGCGAATAGGGATGGTCACCAAAGGCCAGTTTCATCCAACTGCGCGAAGCAATGGTATTGGGATTTTGTTCATCGGATTTCAGGCCAAGAATGATCTGCTGGCGCACACGCTCAAACGGCTCTTTGTCAAACCTTGGCGCATTCAGTGCCAAGGCCAAAAGAGCAAAGGACTCTTTGCGGGTTTTTGTCAGCGTTTGAAAGGTGCCGTAAAACCGGTCGCGCCCGGCATCGAACGACATTTTCATCGCCAGATCGCGCTCTATTTTCTGAAAATCCTTGGACGGTAAATCGCCTGCACCTTCATCCAGCATACCGGAAAGAAAATGCGCCATGCCCTCTTTGTCTTCTGGATCGCTGGCTGATCCACCGGCAAACGCAAACCGCATGGTGACAAGAGGGATCGTGTGATCTTCCACCAGCCAAGCCTTGATGCCACCAGGGCTGGTAATGGTCTGCACTTCGACGGCGCGCGCACTTGTAGTGGTTACAAAAGCTGCCGCGAGCACTAAAATTGCAACCAGGGAGCCGGCCAGCCCCGCAGAGAGCTTCAATTGCTGCATCATGATTTCTGCTCACTTTTCTCTGCTGGTTTGGGGGTTTCAACTGTTGTGGGGTTTTCTTTCAACAACAAACCGGTGACTGAACTTTCCGGCCGCAGGAACTTCCGCGCAGCAGCTTGAACCTGCTCAGGGGTTACTGCCTCGATCCGCGACGGCCATGCCGTCACATCTTCAACTGTTTGCCCGGTGGTCAGCGCAACCCCGATAATCCGTGCCCGGCGGGTCTGGCTATCCAGGGCATAGATGGTTTGAGATACCATGATGTTTTGGGCATCACGCACTTCTTCTTCGCTGACGCCGTTCTTGATCACGTCGGCAATAACTTCGTCAATCGCCTCTTCAACAATGGCGAGTTCTGCACGGCCACCACCTGGGTGTGGCCCGGCATAGACACCAAAACTTCCTGTATCAACTGCATCACCGCTGAAATAAGCACCGGCATATGTGGCGATACGTTTATCAACCACCAGCTTTTGATAAAGCCGGCTTGTGGTACCACCGCCGAGAATTTGAGAGAGCACATCGAGCGCTTCAGCTTCGCCTTTGTCGCCTTTGGCATAAGACGCAGTAACGTATGAACGCCTCAGCGAAGGTGCCGCCACGCGGGGATCTTTCAAGATCACAACCCGTTCCGCCTGAGCCTGTGGCTCAATGGTGCGCTTGCGGGCAATGAAGTCGTCATTTGCCGGAATTGCTCCGTAGTATTTCTCTGCCAGAGGACGCAGGCTTTCAGCCGTCACATCACCAGCAACAATCAAGATCGCATTGGAGGGCGTGTAATGGCGGGTGTAGAACGCCATCGCATCATCGCGGGTCAACCGGCTCACTTCTGTGGGCCAGCCGATCACCGGCTTTCCATAAGGGTGGGCAAGGTAAAGCGCTGCATTCACCTGCTCTGACAAACGGCTTGATGGATCGTTTTCCACTCGCGAGCGGCGCTCTTCTTGAACAACATCGCGCTCTGGCAGAACATCTTCATCTTTCAGCACCAGATTGACCATCCGGTCGGCTTCAAGCTTCATCACCAGTTCAAGCCGGTCTTTGGAAATGCGCTGAAAATAAGCTGTGTAGTCAGTTGACGTGAAGGCATTGTCCTGCCCGCCATTGCGGCGCACGATTTTCGAGAACTCACCCGCAGGGATTTCTTTGGTGCCCTTGAACATGAGATGTTCAAGAAAGTGGGCAATGCCCGACTGACCAGGTGGTTCATCTGCTGATCCCACACGGTACCAGACCATGTGAGTTACAACAGGTGCACGGTGATCGGGCACCACAACGACATCCATGCCGTTTTTCAGGCGGAATGTGGTGACCTTTTCTTCATTTGCATGGACC
>CAJQND010000236.1 GCA_905479595.1 uncultured Hyphomicrobiales bacterium | reverse complement strand
GCTTGCGGGCGTGGTTTATTCCGCCGCTTCGACCTTCTCATCGGCAAGCGCAACAATATCCATCATGATCGTGTTCAGCTCAAAATCCTTGGGCGTATAGACCCGCGCCACACCTTGCGCGAGGAGGTGTTTGGAATCTTCGTCCGGGATGATTCCCCCCACAATAACAGGGATATGGCCAAGTCCTGCGGCGCGCATCCGTTCCAACGTTTCTTCAACCAATGGCATATGCGAGCCAGACAGGATCGACAGGCCAACCACATGCACGCCTTCGGCAATTGCCGCCTCGACGATTTCTGCCGGGGTCAGGCGGATGCCGTCATAGACAACTTCCATGCCACAATCCTGGGCGCGCACGGCGATCTGCTCCGCGCCATTGGAATGACCATCCAGGCCAGGCTTGCCAACGAGAAACTTTGGCGTTGCCCCAAGTTTGACGGCGAGCCGTTTTACCGCTTCGCGCACTTGCTCTATGTCGCTGCCGGAAGTGGAGATGTCGATGCGGTTCACGCCGGTAGGGGCGCGATATTCGCCAAACGCCTCGCGCAGGGCTGTGCCCCATTCGCCGGTTGTGACCCCGGCACGCGCTGCGACGATTGACGGCTCCATAATATTACCACCGTCAGCAGCCGCTTCGCGCAAACCAGCAAGTGCTGCCTCAACGGCGGCTGCATCGCGGTCTTTGCGCCATTGTTTCAGGTGTTCCACCTGATCATATTCCACATGCTCAGGAACAGTGAGGATCGCACCACCCTCTCCAGCGCTCAGAGGTGAAGGTTCGGTCTCTTTATACGCGTTGACGCCGACAACCATGCGTTCACCATCTTCAATGGCATGCAGGCGGGTGGAATTGGATTCCACCAGGCGTTGTTTCATATACCCTGTTTCAACGGCAGCCACCGCGCCGCCCATGTCGAGCACCTTGGCAAGTTCAGTGCGTGCCTCGTCTTTAAGGGCCTCTACTTTGCGTGTGATTTCCACAGAGCCGTCAAAAATATCGGCATATTCCAAAAGGTCTGTTTCAAAGGCCATGATTTGCTGCATGCGCAATGACCATTGCTGGTCCCACGGGCGCGGTAGGCCGAGGGCTTCGTTCCACGCGGGCAGTTGCACGGCGCGGGCGCGCGCCTTTTTCGACAACACCACCGCCAGCATTTCGATCAGGATGCGGTAGACATTGTTTTCAGGCTGCTGTTCGGTGAGGCCAAGTGAATTGACCTGCACTCCGTAGCGGAAGCGGCGGAATTTCTCTTCCTCCACGCCATAGCGCTCACGGCAGATTTCGTCCCACAAATCAACAAAGGCGCGCATCTTGCACATCTCGGTAACAAAGCGGATGCCGGCATTGACGAAAAATGAAATGCGCCCAACGGCAATGGCGAATTCCGCATCGGGGATAGCGCCGGTTGCCTTTACCCGGTCGAGCACTTCAATGGCGATGGCCAGCGCATAGGCAAGTTCCTGCACCGGCGTCGCACCCGCCTCCTGTAAATGGTAGGAACACACATTGGTGGGGTTCCATTTTGGCGTTTGTGTATAGGTCCACGAGATAATATCGGTGATCAGCCGCATGCTCGGTTCCGGCGGGAATACGTAGGTGCCGCGCGACAGATATTCCTTGATGATGTCGTTCTGCACCGTGCCGGTCAGCTTGGCCCGGTCAGCGCCCTGCTCGTCTGCCACTGCCACATAAAGCGCCAGCAACCAGGCGGCGGTGGCGTTAATGGTCATGGAGGTGTTCATCTGCTCCAGAGGGATCTGATCGAACAGCGCGCGCATGTCGCCAATATGTGAAACCGGCACGCCAACCTTGCCAACTTCGCCCCTGGCCAGAACATGATCACTATCATAGCCGGTCTGGGTCGGCAGATCGAAAGCCACCGACAGGCCGGTCTGACCTTTCGCCAGATTACCCCTGTACAGAGCGTTTGAGGCTTCGGCCGTTGAGTGGCCCGCATAGGTGCGGAAAATCCAAGGCCTGTCACGGTTCTCACTGTTCGTCATCTTGTTCCCTCGTGGTCTGTCTGGGGAGTATTCTGGTCGACCCGCCGCCGGGGTCAATATTTCGCAGTTGCAGCAATTGAAACACCGGTTTATGACTGTTTGCAAGAAGTCTATCGGGCTTGCGCAATTTTTGCAAAAATATGTCGCTAAAGTATAGCGAATATTTCGTCAACCGCATAAAAATTGTGTAAAAATTTCGATAGGGATTTGCAAAATTTGCTACACTGCACAAAAATGCGACGTGACCAGTGTATATTAGTTGGGGATGGCGAAGATGATCGCGAAGCCAGAAGTTGTTGCTAAACCGCCGGCAAACGCCGGTGCGCCGGTTAAAGACCTGTATGAACTAGGCGAAATTCCGCCATTGGGCCATGTCCCAAAGAACATGTATGCCTGGACAATACGCCAGGACCGCCACGGCGAACCCGATACCGCCATGCAAGTTGAGGTGGTGCCCACGTGGGAGATCGACAGCCATGAAGTGCTTGTTTTGGTCATGGCAGCGGGCGTCAATTATAATGGCGTATGGGCAGCCCTTGGCACCCCGATTTCCGTGTTCAACGTGCACAAGCAAGACCTTCATATCGCAGGTTCTGATGCATCCGGCATCGTCTGGGCGGTAGGTGATAAGGTAAAACGCTTCAAGGTTGGTGATGAAGTGGTCGTCCACTGTAATCAGGACGACGGCGACGACGAGGAATGCAATGGTGGCGATCCGATGTTTTCGTCTACCCAGCGCATCTGGGGCTATGAAACGCCGGATGGTTCGTTCGCCCAGTTTTGCCGGGTGCAGTCACAGCAGCTTATGCCGCGCCCGCAACATCTCACCTGGGAAGAAAGCGCCTGCTACACCCTAACGCTGGCCACGGCATACCGCATGCTGTTTGGTCACCGCCCACACATTCTGCGCCCTGGCCATAACGTGCTGGTGTGGGGAGCGTCTGGCGGTCTCGGGTCGTTTGCTGTTCAGCTATGTGCCGCTGCCGGGGCCAACGCTATTGGCATTATTTCTGGCGAGGACAAGCGCGACTTTGTGCTTTCGCTCGGTGCCAAGGGTGTTATCAACCGCAAGGATTTCGACTGTTGGGGCCAGATGCCTGAAGTTAACACAGACGAATATAATACCTGGCTGAAGGAATCCCGGAATTTTGGCAAGGCAATCTGGGACATCACCGGCAAGGGTGTGAGTGTTGATACCGTATTTGAACATCCAGGCGAGGCGACGTTCCCCGTTTCATGTCTGGTGGTTAAGCGCGGCGGCATGGTGGTGTTTTGCGCCGGAACGACCGGCTATAATTTGACCATGGATGCGCGCTATGTATGGATGCATCAGAAACGCATTCAGGGATCGCATTTCGCAAACCTGAAACAGGCATCGCAAGCCAACCGGCTAATGCTTGGCCGCCGCATCGATCCGTGCATGTCAGAAGTGTTTGCCTGGGACCAGATTCCAAAAGCCCACATGCGCATGCTGAGAAATGAGCACAAGCCGGGCAACATGGCCGTACTGGTCAACGCCCCGACAACGGGTCTCAAAACATTCGAAGATGTGCTGGAGGCGTGTGAAGGGTAGTATCGCAAGGGTTCAGGGAAATTGAACTCACCGGCGGGAAGCAATAATCAATGCCCCTAAACATCCTGTTCCTTTGCAGCCGCAACAAGTGGCGCAGCCCTACTGGTGAGAGGGCTTGGGCCAGAACCCCTGGCGTTGCAGCGCGTTCTGCGGGAACCAGTCGCAGCGCGCGGCGGCGCGTGACGTCGGCGGACGTGATTTTTGTAATGGAAGAAAAGCACAAAACGGCTCTCAAAGCTGGTTTTCGTAACGAAATCACACCCAAAACGGTGCACGTTCTTGATATTCCCGATGATTATCAGTTCATGGATCCGGACTTGGTAGACTCCATCGTGCAAGCGACAGAACCAATAGTTTACAAGGAAATCGCCGCACGTAAGTGATTTGCATCAACCTATGTTTAAGGTGTATACATGTAACGTCCGGCTACGTTTAGATTGAATTCTGGGAGTTCAGTATGCCACTTAAGTTATTTTCAAATATCTATGCGGCTTGTGCGTTGGCATTCGCTCTGCTCGCTGGCGCGCTTTTTACAAGCCAGGCAGCATTCGCTTTGCCCGCTGGCACGAGCTTGCACGGCGTGGTGGATCACGCCACACCAGCTACGTCGCCTGATGTGAAACTTGTGCGTCGCGGCGGCGGCGGCGGTTTCCGTGGCGGCGGTGGATTTCGCGGCGGTGGCGCGGTCATTCCGCGTGGCGGCGGCGGATTTCGCGGCGGTTATCGTGGCGGTGGTGGTTACCGTGGAGGATACCGCGGTGGAAGTCGCAGTGGTGCGCGCCGGTCTTACCGGGGTGGATCATCACGCAGTTACCGGCGCAGCGCCTCGCGCGGCTCTTACCGCGGCAGATCACGCGGTGCGTCCCGACGCAGCTACCGAGGTGGAAAACGAAGCTATCGGCGTGGAAATCGCAATTCCAGACGGGCATCGCTTGGTTCCTCCAGGCGGGCGTCTTCAAGGCGGGCTTCGTCTAGGCGAAAATCAAGCCGGGTCAAACGGCGTGGCTATCGCAGTTCGCGGCGCACCGTAAACCGGCGTAATGGCCGCAACGCGCGTGCATCGAAAGCCAGACGGGCAAATGCGAGGCGCGGAAATGCCAGGCGTGGGAAAGCGAGGCATCACAAACGGCGCGGGTATCACCGCAAATATAACCGCCGCCGTCATGGTAGCCGTTACCGGCATCGCCGCCACAGGTATGGTTATTACTACCTCGGCTGGTGGTATGCCTCACCCTGGTGGCTCTATGCAGTGGCAGCACCTTACTATGACGACTACTATGAGGACCGCTACGCCTATAATGATGACGATGCGCATGTGCGCTGGTGCTTGAACAAGTACCGGTCTTATAATCCAGATACCGATCTTTATCTGGGCTATAGCGGGCGCTATCGCAGGTGTCGCAGTCCATACTAGGCGTATATCGCTCTAGATAAAAATTCACAAAAGCCGGTCACTCTAAAAAGGGTGGCCGGCTTTTGACGTTGCGGGTCTTGCGAATTATTGTTTATCACCGCTGGGCGGACAGGCAGGAGAGCACGTGGCGGATATTGAAACAATTGTAGTTGGTGCCGGTGTTGTTGGCCTTGCAATCTCGCGTGCTCTGGCACTGCGAGGCCATGAGGTTGTGGTGCTGGAGCGCAACGGGCTTATTGGCAGCGAAACAAGCGCGCGTAATAGCGAAGTCATTCATGCTGGCATCTATTATCCAGCAGGCAGCCTCAAGGCGCAGTTATGTGTCGCTGGCAAAGAGCAGCTCTATACCTATTGCGCAGATCATGGCGTAACCCATAGCAGGTTAGGCAAACTGATCGTTGCCACCGATAAAGACCAGTTGCCCGCACTGGGTGACATCAGTGCTGCGGCTGAACGCAACGGGGTGCATGATCTCAAGCGCCTGAGCGCAGAAGAAGCACGGGCACTGGAACCTGAACTGGCATGTGAAGGTGCGCTGCTTTCCCCAAGCACCGGAATTGTCGATACCCATGGCCTGATGCTTTCCCTGCAAGGCGGGCTTGAAGATCATGGCGGGTCAATAGCGCTCAATGCTGAGTTGAAGTCCGCCCGCCCGCTTGGCGAGAGTGGCGGATTTAAGCTTGAAGTTGAGGGCGAGGATTTTTCCGGCCTCAAACTTACCTGTAAAAACCTGATAATTGCAGCAGGCCTTGGCAGCTCACCGCTTGTCGAGACGATTTTTGATGGCCATGCATATTCTCCGCCGCCAGTTTACTTCGCCAAGGGCAATTACTTTGCCTTGCAAGGAGCTGCACCATTCAAACGGTTGATTTATCCGGTACCAATTCCCGGTGGGCTTGGGGTGCACTTAACTCTTGATAGTGGCGGGCAGGCCCGCTTCGGGCCGGATGTGGAATGGGTTGATACAATTGACTACGACGTTGATTTGAAACGGGCAGACAGTTTTTATGCCGCCGTCCGCCGCTTTTGGCCAGGGTTACGCGATGGCACATTGCATGCTGACTACGCAGGAATTCGTCCTATACTGACTTATAAGGTGAAAGGCATAAACGACTTTGCCATCCACACTAAAGACCAACATGGGTTCAGTCGCCTGGTTTGCCTTTTTGGGATTGAATCCCCTGGCTTAACTTCTTGCCTGGCAATCGCAGACTACGTCGCAAATCAGATTGATTAAAAATTCAATGATAACAGATGTTTATAACGTAAATTATATTTACTAATTAGTATATGATATTTATTAAATAGTAAATATTCTTTACATTAATTTGGTACGTGATATGAATACGGGCATGAATGACCCGGTAATAGTTTCCAAAATCGCATTGAACCTGGAGAAGGAAGGCGAGAGTTTTGGCTTTTTGTTCTATCGCGCCGGGCAAGTTTATTCGCACGCGCTGCAACAGCATTTGGGTGGGAAAGCGGCGGGCGCTCTGACATCGCTGCAAATCGAACTTCTTCTGCAATTGTGTAAGACGCCCATGCGCATGAGCGCGCTGGCAGATACCATGAGCATGTCGAAGCAAGCTTTGGGTCAACTCGTGCGCAATCTTGAGGCCAAGGGCTATGTTACCCGCAAAGGCGATGAAACGGATGGTCGGGCAAAAACCCTCACCCACACGCCTAAGGCACTTGAGATTCTGGAAGACCTCCACACCGCTTCTCTTGCCGCAGAGCAAGATCTCGCCCGCATTGCTGGCCCATTCCAGTTTCGCGAATTACGCAAAACCCTGACAAATCTCGTTCAAAGCGGGGACAAGCAATGATCATTATCATTGGCGGCGGTGTTGCCGGGCTTTCTCTTGGTTGGCAATTGGCCAAATCAGGCGCGCCGGTCACGGTGCTGGAACAGGCGCAAATAGGTTCAGGCGCCAGCCATGCCGCCGCGTCCTACCTGGAGCCACGTCTTGGCACGGGTGCCATGCGGCGGTTGGAATGGGCATCGGTAAAGCTTTGGCCAGATTTTGCCGCAGAGCTGGAAGAGGTCTCAGGGCATTCCATTGATTACCGGCGGGATGGCCAGCTTCGAATTGCATTTGCGGAAAACACTGCTCAGGAAAAAGCAGCGGTGCGGCAACGCTTGTCGGAAGGATGGCGCGCGGAGTGGGTTGAAGGAAAAGCAATGCGTGAGCTTGAGCCCCATTTGTCGCAAGAAGTTAAAGGCGCGGCATATCTTCCTGATGTGGACTGGCTTGATGGCCGCAAACTTTGTCAGGCCCTCGCCAAGGCGATCGACATTAAAGGTGGAACTGTGCGTGAACATATTCAGGTACGTTCGATTGTTACCGGTTCCGGCCGTGCCACAGGTGTGCAAACACAAGAAGGATTGATCGAGGCAGATAAGATTGTGGTTTGCGCGGGGCTCGGCACGAATGAAATTGCAGATCTGCCCAAAGACATTCCCGCCGCCCGCCCGGTTAAGGGGGTCATGCTTGCATTGGCGATGGACCCGGCCGCACCTCTGGTCAATCGCTTGATCAAGCGCCCGGATGGCATTTTATGCCCGCGCTCGGATGGCCGCTTGCTGGTTGGCGTGACCCATGAAGAAGGTGAAACCTCTAAGCTCGCCAGCGTTGAGACCATTCAGGCACTGTTGCAAAGCGCTATCCGCGCTGTACCTGCAATTGCCGGATTGGGATTTATCGAAGCCGCTTGCGGAATTCGTTCGCTGATTGGCGATGGTTTGTTGCGGCTGGGGCATAGCAGTTCATTGGACGGGCTTTATTACAGCCTCAGTCATGCAGGTGCAGGGTTCATCCGTGCGCCAGCCATTTCAAATGAGCTCGCACAGTTTGTTCTCAACCGCAGTGCTGAGTGTCCAAACATTGATCAATTCTTGAAACGCTAGCGTTATGCGGGCAACACGGCTGTTGCTTCCAGTTCAATCTTGCCGGGGTTATCCAGCAAATCATCAACAAAAATCATACTCATTGCTGGAAAATGCTTGCCCATGTGTTTTTGCCAAATAGCACCAAGCTCGCGCCGCGCGGCGAGATAAGCCGGTTTATCGCAGCAATAGGCGGTCATCCGGCAAATGTGTTCAGCCCGCCCGCCTCCTTTTGCAAGCACGGCCAAGATATTCTGCAGTGCCTGATCAAATTGCGGCGCGATGTTTTCGCTTTCAAAAACCTGGTTCGCATTCCAGCCAACCTGACCTGCAACAAACACGATACGCCCGGCGGGCACAGAAATGCCATTTGAATAGCCGATTGGTGGTTTCCAGCCGTCTGGATGAAGAATTTCCATTGCCGTCTCCTTAAGATTTAGTGCCCCCTGATTTCTGGCGATCCATAAGTTTCAACATTGTAGCGATGGTGATCGAGCCGAGGGTGGCGCGCGCAATATCATCAATTTCATCGAGTACCACGCCGAGTGCCTGGCCTGCATCTGTGGCTTCAGCCGTGCCGGATCGCTCGCCCTCTACGGCCGAAATATCTTCGAATAAATTTACAACATCAAGAAGGGTAACCCGGCGCACATTGCCGGCAAAACGGTATCCACCGCCTACCCCGCGCACCGAACGCACCAACCCGGCGCGGCCAAGAGCGTGCATAACCTTTGCAAGGTGATGAGATGACACGCCGAATTTGTCGCCGATCTCGCCAACAGAAAGTTTTTGCTCCGGGTCTCGCGCAAGTTCAATCAGCGCAAAGATGGCAAGTCTGCTGGCAACTTGCAGCCTCATAAGATTTCCCCTGCACTCATTGCTTAGCCAAGCTCTTTTTCAAGTTGTAAATACGGTCCCGCCATCATGCCTTCGCTGCGAAAGAACGCCATGAGCAGATGATTGCTGCGGCCCACCATGGTGCGCATCGTCGTTATGCCAATCGCCTCGAATTTTTCTGAAATTGATCTGAACAAACACTCACCCACCGCATGAAGGCGACTGTCTGGGTCAACCGAGATGCCGGTAATCCATCCACACGGCGCAGAGCCAAATTCCCAGGCACGCACCTCGCCAACAACAAAACCCAGAAGGGCCGGATTGTCTGCTGCGTCATTTGCCTGGGCAACAAGAAAAAACCGCTTGTCATTACCGCGCTCTACAAAGCGAACATAAATATCGTCCCAATAATCTTGCTTTTGCATTCCGGTCACCCGCGCATCCAGGTTTACCACATCGGGTAAATCCGCATGGGTCACCTGGCGGATTGTGAACCAATCCCCGTCAGGTGTGGTGTCGGAATGTTGCGATGGCGTCATGGTGCTCTTTCTTCCCGGCGTAAACCCATAGTTCTCCTACATACGCATGGCAGATCGATGGGTCAAATATACATCACAATATACCAAATCAGTATTAAAGTACGAAAATAACTATTTAAACTGAATTTGTTCTGTGGCAAGCTGGTAGAATGAAGAAAATCGTCCCCATGACCGTCAATGGCCGCGCCCGGGAAGATGCAATTTCCGGAAACATTCTATTGGTGGATTATCTGCGCGAAACCATAGGATTAACAGGCGCAAAGAAGGGGTGCGATGGTGGTGAGTGCGGGGCATGTACGGTGCTGGTCAATGGAAAGCCGCGCCTTTCATGCATTACATTGGCCGTATCCTGCGAGGCCAGCGACGTTGAAACAATTGAAGGACAGGTCCGCAACGGCCGCATTTCTTCCCTGCAGCGGGCATTCCACGAAAAACTTGGTTCCCAGTGCGGGTATTGCACGCCGGGAATGATTATGGCGGCTGAAGCTTTGCTGCGGAAAAATCCAAAACCAACCGAAGAAGAAATTCGTCTCGGCTTGTCAGGTAACCTGTGCCGGTGCACCGGTTATGTAAAAATTATTGAAGCGGTACAGACAGCAGCCGGTGAAAGCGCATGACCAGGGATGCGAAAATGCCCCGCATGGCGGGAGCAAGGCTGCCCCTAATAGATGGGGTGGAAAAAGTTTCAGGCCGGGCAAAGTATACAGCCGACCTAAATAGCCAAGACACCATGACCGGGCGTATTTTGCGCAGCCCGGTAAGCCATGGCGAGATTGTCAGTATCGATGTATCTGCAGCAGAAAAATTGCCCGGCGTTGTGGCTGTAATCACCGGAGATGCATGTGCGCATACATTCGGTGTTATTCCAATTGCCATGAATGAATATCCCCTGGCCCGGGGAAGAGTACGCTACCGCGGCGAGCCGGTTGCAGCCGTCGCTGCAGTTGATCCGCTGACAGCTGAACGCGCACTTAATCTGATCAAACTCGAAATTCGCGAATTGCCGGCCTATTACACTTCAGATGCGGCGCGGGCACCCGGCGCTACGCTGCTGCATGAAGATAAATCAGGTAACCTGGAGCGCGAAGTTCACCACACGTTTGGTGATACAGATGCCCTTATTGCAAAAGCCGATCTGGTGATGGAAGAAGAATTCGACTGCGCCGAGGTTAACCATGCCCAGATGGAACCCCATGCCATTCTGGCAGATTTTGACGCGGAAGCTGGCCAACTCACCGTCCACACGGTTTCGCAAGTACCGTTTTATGTGCATTTGTCGCTGGCCCGCGCCATGGAAATGGATCCATCAAAAATTCGGGTCATCAAACCGTTCGTTGGCGGCGGATTTGGCTCACGCACAGAAACCCTGAACTTTGAAATTGTCGCCGGTCTGTTGGCCCGCGCCGCGCGCGGCAAGGTGATGATGCGCCTTACCCGGGAAGAAACTCTGATCACCCACCGCGGCCGCCCGCAAACCAGTGTGCGAATGAAGATCGGCATGAGCAAGAGCGGGAAAATTTCTGCGGTGGAATGCGAAACCGTGCAGGCTGGCGGTGCCTATGCCGGATATGGGCTGGTGACCATTCTTTATGCCGGCGCTTTGTTACACGGCATTTATGATGTGGAAGCGGTGAAATATGATGGCTATCGGGTCTACACCAATTTACCACCCTGCGGCGCCATGCGTGGGCACGGCACAGTTGATGTGCGCCATGGGTTTGAATGCCTGCTTGACCGGATGGCGCGCAAACTGGAGCTTTGTCCATTTGCGGTGCGCTGGGCAAATTTGCTTACCGCGCCAACGCGCACCTTGAATGAACTGATGGTCAACAGCTATGGATTGCAGGCTTGTCTGGATGCCGTTGAAAAAGCCAGCGGATGGCAAAAACGAAAAGACACATTGCCACCCGGGCTCGGGTTGGGCATGGCCTGTTCTCACTATGTGAGCGGCGCGGCAAAACCGGTGCACTGGACTGGCGAGCCCCACGCGGTGGTGGCGCTCAAGTTGGATTTCGATGGTGGAGTAACGGCGCTTACTGGCGCGGCCGATATCGGTCAGGGGTCTTCAACCATGATCGCCATGGTAGTGGCCGAGACAATGGA
>CAJQND010000235.1 GCA_905479595.1 uncultured Hyphomicrobiales bacterium | reverse complement strand
CCGGGAGTAAGAACATCCAGCGCATTTTGCTGCGGTCTGCCGGTGACGTTGCAATTGCCGTAATGACCGCCCGTAAAATGGCGCGGGAAATCGGATTTCTTGAAAGGGAAGAATTCCAGATTGGCACAGCCGTTTCAGAATTAGGGACCAATGTGGTGAGGTACGCCAAAAAAGGAGAAGCCCGATTGCAACCTTTGCAACGAAAAGGCGAAGTTGGCCTGGAAGTTGTCGTTGAAGACAAGGGTCCGGGAATCTTGGATATGGACAATGCACTTAAAGATCATTTCAGCACGCAAGATAGCCTGGGCCTGGGATTGCCGAGCGTAAAACGGATGATGGATGACTTTATGCTGGTCTCCAATGTTGGGCGAGGGACACGGGCCACGATCAGAAAATGGCGCAAGCTTTGATGACGCACACGTTTGAGCATAGCGTTCGGGTTCGCGCATTTCTGGGGGAAAGGGTATCTGGCGATGCAGGCCTTGTTATCGAAGAACCCGGTAGTTTGTTTATCGCAATCGTTGATGTTTTGGGGCACGGCGCAGAAGCGCATGAAGTTGCAAAATTCATTATCGAAGAGTTGCAATCCGAAGATCGCTCGGATCTCTGCTCGATACTATCGCGCCTGCACGAAAAACTAATTGGCACGCGAGGTGCCGCCGTCGCCGTGGCGCGTCTGGAAACCGAAACCGGAAAACTTGGATATGCGGGCATTGGCAATACCGTGATCAGAAGAATTGGGGCCCAGCCTTTGCGGCTTGTTTCCCGCGACGGGACATTGGGCAATATCATGCGAACACCACGCGAAGAAAGTATGGTTGTTGCAGAAAATGATGTCGTGTTGTTTTACACAGACGGCATTCAGGATCACTTTGATCTGAGCCGTTACCCATCCTTCGAGAAAGATGCAGCATCGGCAATTGCGCGCAATATTGTTCACCTTTTTGGCAAACCGCACGATGATGCAACATGCATCGCGATAAAGGCCAGCAATGATTGAGCTTGGCCGTCTTCGCATCGAAACTGAAGAATCCATCGTAGATGCCCGCGAAAAGGTCGCTGCACTGGGTGAAAATATTGCTCTGGACAAGATCGCCGTAACCCGGACAGCCATTGCTGTTTCCCAGCTGTGCCGGACTGCGCTTGAAGACCAGGAGATGCTTCAACTGGATGTCGGGTTGGAGCAGAGAAAAGGCCATTACGGATTGGCGCTAACGTTTAACGACGTTTCAAAGGGTAATCTGGCTGAACTTTCAGAAGTATTTTTTGATGAAGTGCAAGAGATCAAAGATGAGAACGGCCATGTGCGCTTACACGTTTTTCGCCAGGCGCAAAATCCAGGATTCCAGCCATCTGATGAGTTCATTGAACGCCAACGGAGCCGGATCGGCAAACTGTCAAAGGCAGACCAGCTTTTACGGGTCATACTTCCTGGGAGTATAGCTGAGGAGCTTACCGCGAAAGATTCTGTGAAAACCCGTCGGCATGAGGGCGTAGCGGTGCTTTTCGCAGACATTGTGGGTTTCACAACCTTTTGTGAGAAACGCGAACCGGAGGAAGTCGTCCAGCATTTGCAGGAACTGTCCCTGGCGTTTGAAACCATCGCGGAAAAACACCAGGTCGAAAAAATCAAAACGATTGGCGATTGTTTCATGGCAACCGCGGGCCTCCTTACACCTTTGGAAAACCCCGTTTTGAACTGCGCAAAGTGTGGATTGGAGATGTTGTCAACTGCCAAGCGCATGTCATCGCGATGGAACTTGCGCATAGGAATACATGTGGGCCCTGTAACCGCCGGGATCGTTGGTCACAAAAGATTCTCATATGATTTGTGGGGCGACACCGTAAACACAGCGTCGCGAATTGAATCGAATGGCAAATCTGGGGGTGTTAACTTGAGCCAGCAAGCATGGGCTGCCGTCTCCGATAAACTCCAGGCGCAATCGATTGGCTTTGTGCCTGTAAAGGGCAAAGGCGAACTGGAGATCTTCTGTATTTCCCGCTGGTAAGAATTGCGCAGTTTCGCCGCCGGGCGACAACTCCTCAGTGTATTCAAAACACCAATACGGCGTTCACCGCATAACGCCCCGGTCACTCGTCGTGAAATGTAACCCATTCGCTGATATCTGCCCGATCAGTGCGCCAGACATTCTCAGGCGCATTCTCGTCCGCGTAACCTATTGATATGCCGCAGGCGAGCAGCTGGTCTGGATCGATATTCAATTCCTCACGGATCATTTGGTGGTGCGAACACCATGCGACCTGTCCACAGGTGTGCAGCCCCTCACCGCGCGCGCCGATCAAGATGTTTTCAATGAACATACCCACATCCATGAACGTGCCGACAGACATGCGGCGCGAGAACGTGATGAACAACCCGACCGGAGCGTCGAAAAACTTGAAATTGCGCAGCATCTGCTGACCACGTTCGGCCTTGTCATCGCGGCCAATCCCCAACGCTTCATACAATCCAAACCCAGTTGCCCGGCGTCTTGCCAGATACGGTTCAAACCAATCTGTCGGATAATAGTCGAATTCCGGATCACTGGCTTTCAACGAAGAAGCACCCTGAGCGGAAGCCAAAGCTTTTTCGGAGATACGGTCCTTGGCCTCGCCACGCACGACATAGACCTTCCATGGTTGCGTATTGTGTCCGCTTGGGGCCTGCCCCGCGCCGGTTAAAATCCGCCGCAACGCGTCCTCAGGCACCGGGTCGTGTTTGAACCGTCGGCAGGAATGGCGGGACATAATGGCGTCATGGACTTGCATTTGAAATCTCCGGGTCTGAATTTTGATTTGCCCACATCTTGACGGATTCCGGCGGCAACGCCAATCGGATAAATCACTTGAACCCTTGTTCGCCCTGTCGGGGGAAAGATCGAGGCACCAATGGTGCTTTACTCACAAATCTGGGGGCGTATATTTTGTCTGTCGGCCACACTACAGCGCTAAAGCGGATGGCATCACCAAATCCGGGTTAGCGAGAAAAACTGGAGAGAGACATTGAGTTTGAAAAATTTCAGAATTTGCACATTCGCCTCAAGCGCTTTGCTTGCAATGTCGCTTATGCCAACACTTGCAATCGCCGATGATGAGCATGCACCGATCGGAGAAAAGGTGAATGAACTGCCTATCTTCGATGCTCATATTCACTACAAAGAGCCCGCTTGGGAAAAATACTCCGTCAAGAACATCATCGAACTGATGGACAGTAGCGGAGTGGCAATGGGGCTGGTTTCCTCAACACCGGACGAAGGCACGATCATGCTCTGGGAATATGCGCCAAACCGCATTGTGCCGGAACTGCGCCCCTACCACAAAGATGCCGGGTCTTCGAACTGGACCAAGACCGAGAACATGGAGGCTTATCTCGCTGAGCGCCTGGAAAAATACCCCCATAAGGGCATTGGCGAATTCCATATTCACAACCTTGATACGTCCGACGAGCCGCTTTTCCGCAAGGTCATTGAAATGGCCAAGACGCGGGATATCTCTCTTCACGTTCATTCCGGGCCAGAGCCCATCAGGTGGCTTTACAGCCTGGACGCTGATGTGAAAATCATTTGGGCCCATGCCGGATTGGGGGAACCGGCAGCGGAAGTCTATGCCCTTATGAAAGAATTTCAGGGGCTTTATGCCGACACCTCATTAAGAGAATCTGCCATCCTCGGTTCGGGTGATGGAATTGACCCTGATTGGAAAAAGATCATTTTCGAATTCCAGGATCGGCTCATGGTTGGAAGTGACACCTGGGTAAACGGCCAGTGGGACAGCTATTCCTCCATCATCGCCTCAAACCGGCTTTGGTTATCGAAATTGCCTCGCGAAGTGGCTGAAAAGATCGCCTACAAAAATGCTGCGAGGCTCTTCAAGCAAAAGATTTCCATGGAGCAAATTGGCACAAGATAATCGCACCGCGCCAAAACTGGTTTTCGTGTGCTGCCATACGCATGTGTCATTCTTCATCGCTCGAAACCCATTAATCTCGCTCCGGCACGCACCGCATTGTCAGGGCGTGTTTTTTGTTTGAAGTGAAGCCCAATCGCTCGTAAAATCCCAATACACCGCCATCTTTTCGGTTCTTGCCCGTCACTAACATGATCTTGTAGGCATTTTGCTGCCACGCATGGTTGATAGCCGCCTCCATGACCAGACGGCCCAGCCCCTTGCCCCGGTACCCTGCGGACGTCACAACATTCTCGATCAACGCGTAGGGGCGGGCCATATTCGTCATATTTGGGAGGATGTGAAGAACCGCGATGGATGCCAGAACCGCTTGGATTTCGGCAACAAAAACAGTCGTTCCAGGATGATCGAGAAGGGAGCGCCAGTGCCGCATTCCTTCCTCGCCGAGCGGCACCGGAAGTATTCCACCCAACTCACTGAATAAAGATGCTGCCCCCTCAGAATCACTCTCAACAGCGCGCCGCAGTATGGCCTGTAATTCATCGCCAGGAATCGTATTCATGAAAATGATAATTGCGCACAAAACAACGATTTAAAATACCGCAAATATGAATTTTTTGACCTAAGGGGCGTTCCGCAATGATGATTGCGCCAAAAACCGCACCTCAATCATAGCTCACATCAAGTGATTTTAGGTAAACGCTACAATACGCTCGATCATCCAGAATGAGGCAATGCTGCCAATGGCATATGGCGCGATGCGCTCGATATTTGATGTTACTTTGGAACTAAATTTATGCAGAACGGCGAGGATCAGAGAGACAGCAAGAACAAACATAACCTGTCCTGTCTCAACCCCAATGTTGAACATTAACAGCGCCAGGGGAACTTCATTTTGCGGCACGCCAATTTCAGATAACGCACCAGCGAACCCGAGGCCGTGGACCAATCCAAACGTAAACGCAATCAGCCAGGGAAAGCGCTCCGACATTGTAAAGACGCCGGTCGATTTGCGCACGGCTTCAACGGCGAGCAATACAATGCTCAGTGCGATAACTGCCTCCGTCGGAGCAGAGGGAATCTTGACCAAACCCAATGTGGCAAGCGCCAGGGTAAGGCTATGTGCCAGGGTGAATGCGGTAACAGTTTTCAACAATGGCCACACGCCGCTAACAATCAGCAAGAGCGTCAGCAAAAAAAGTAAATGATCGAAACCTTCCAGAATATGAACGGTACCCAGTTTCCAATAAGAAATGGCAAGTTGAGTCCGTGTTAGCTTTTCTGGAATGGTGAAAGAACTTTCACCTCCACGCAATATCGCCGAGTGTTCGGTTCCATCGCGCAGTTCAACGCGGACCAGCACATCAGTGGGCACACTGGAGAGCCCCTCAATCTTCAAAACTGAACCGGTTAAATCTCGCCCACCAGTATTGTAGGAGTTGAATGTCAACCATCCGCCTGGAAGCCGCCGTTCAGAACCGCTGCCCAGGGGTTTGAAAAACTCAGGCAAGGCAGGCTGTAACGCGAGCACCTTGTCTCCCCGCAATGGCACCTTCCACGTCACATCCACCCAACCGCCTTCTCGTTCGGTAATTTTCAGCAAAGCCGGGCTGAACTCGTCGGCGAACGCCGCTATTGGTTGCAACATCAAACCAACGAGCAGCAGCATCGCAAACCTTTGCCACAAATTTTTGCAGAGGATAGTCATTGAGCGGGCACAGTTTTCTGCTTGGTCTTGTTCGCGTTTTCAGTGACCTCAAGTATTCGGTCTTCAGGCACTTCGGCAACTATGACATCATAATTGGCCTTCAGGTTTTCAAAGAAATCTTTGTTGAATTTTTCCTGTTGTTTTTCTTGCCAGCTCACGAGCACTTTTTCCTGGACGTCCGAAAGTTTGGGTGGAGCTGTTTCAATAATTTCAAACACATAAACCAGATGTACGCCAAACCCGGAAAGCACGGGCCCGTGCCATTTACCGGGTTCAAGTTGCATAATTGATTCAGCAAATCCGCTGCCAAAATGGCGGCGAACGTCCAGCTTTGAGGCTTGCGAATATTTGTTTTCCAGCATGAACCGGTCACCGGCGGCGGCAGCATTTGAATCGGGTGCACCGGCCTTTTGCAAATCTTCCATCAACTTTGCAGCGTCATCAAGGGTCGCGTTTCCGCGCGCGTCTGGATCAATAAAAACGTGGTAAAAAGAAATCAGGTCTGGTGCGCGGAAGAGATCGATATTGTCTTTGAAATACTGCTCAAGTTCACCATCTTCGGGTTTTTTTAACAGCGCAATGTTCTTGGTCAGGAACTCCAGTTTTTGTGCCAGCCGCCGCCGTGTAATCGGATCATCCTCGTTCAACCCGATTTCAACTGCCTTGCGATACAGTATTTCTTCTCGCACATATGCGTTGATAATGCCGTCGAGTTCCTGGCGGGTTGGTGGGCGTTTCCAGCGACTGTCCCACTGGGTGATGATGCTATCAATGCGGTTTTTATCGACAATAACTGTTCGCTCATCGGAAGATTCCTCAGGCGGGCCGTACAACCCATAAGCTCCATAAATGGCGGCTCCCAAGAGAAGAAACTGAAACAGTGGCTCTTTGAGCA
>CAJQND010000234.1 GCA_905479595.1 uncultured Hyphomicrobiales bacterium | reverse complement strand
GACCTTCATCAGAGCCGGCACCCGGCGCACAACACCGTCAATTTCCGGCCTGATGGTTACGAGCCCCCTGCCCTTGGCAGCGTTTTCCAACTCAGGAACATTGCGGATAATGCCAGGATAAGAATAGAGAAATGGCCCCGGTTTTGGGCCGATTGTTGCAAGCGCAGTGCGCTGGCTCTCGCCAGTGTGCCACTGTTCAATTTCACGATGGTAAGCCGATTGACCCAAAACCACACGGGTTCGCGAAAATGCTTCCGCCAGTTTCTGATCGTTTGAAGGCAACGCCCTCAACCGCTCTTTCAGTGCTTCATCTACATCGCGCATTGCATCTGCGACAGAAGATGGCGACAGGCGGTCATGTTCAGGGAACAGAATATCAAAACCAATGGCCACAGCACCCGCTTTGGCAACATTATCTACAAGGTCCGCAATTTTAGTACGCGCCCAAGGCCATTGGCCAAACTCGTTGAGACTTTCCTCATCAACATCAATGATCGCCACCACAAGTTTGCCGGGCTCACGCGGAGCCATTTGCTGAAAGAAGTCAAACGCCTTCAGGCGCAAAATCTGCACTGGTGCCGGGTCCCAGATGCGCAACATCACCAGACACACCAGCAGGACCACCCCGGTGATACGGTCAACAAATGAACGTTGAAGTACGCGTGAAATCACATTCGCCATAGCTGAGATATTAGAGTATTTATTCAACTCTAATAGTGCGAATTGATTTTTTTACTTGTTTATGTTCATTTTTATTTTTGAAAGGCCTTATATTCTTTCGCCAACATAGAAATGACTATGGCCCAGGCAATACAAACCGCTGCAGTTAACCAGCTAAGTTGCGGGGCGCTAAGCTGGATCGGCAGCCATTGGGTAAGCAGTAAAATCAACCCTGCACCGGCAATTTTGAATACCCGGTACCCAAGCATATCGATCCACGCTTTCGCCTGGTAGGTGGTTTCAGGATCAAGAGGGATATAAAGCTGCTCTTTTGACGCCCTGTTAATCGAGTAGGACAGGCCCCGGTCAGCAATTTTCATAACTGAACCCATCCACAGGCTCGGTTGTACCAGGAAACCAAATGAGAACAGCACAGTTGCTGCTGGCTGCACCAGCATTCCGGCAAAAATGCCAAGATATCGATGGATCAGCGGTGTTAACGTGAGATTGACCGCAATTGACACAATGCCGAGAACACCAAAGAAAAACGAGAAAAACTGGGTGCGTTCATCGAGGTCATGATAGGTCTCCTCGATGGTTTTGATGAACTGGAACTCAACCACTGGCTGAACCAGCTGGGCACACAGAAGAGCTGCCGCGATCAGCAGGATGTAGCGGTTCCCCATTAACCCCTTGGCGTCCATCGTTTGTTTGGTGCCCTTGTCCTTGGGTTTGATTTCTTCAAACAACCCCTGGCGGCTCATTGCCAGGTTAAGCACATAAATGACCGCCAAAATTGCCGCGCATACCAAAAGCAGATCAGCGGTGTGGACCCATTGTAGCTCCAGCAGCCAGGCTGCGAGCCCACCACCAACTGCGCCACCAATCAATCCGCCAGTGCCAACAAACCAGTAAGATTTTTTGCCGGCTTCTTCTTCGGTAATCGTATTGGCAAGGCTCCAGAACTGCTCCACCAGCACCACGGAGAAAAGATCAACAAAAATGTAGAATGAAATGGCAGCAGCAGGGCTTTTGGTCGCCAGAAGCGCGCGAAATCCAATCAGCACGCCGATGAACAACAGCAAACAGCCAAGCACCACCTGAGTGCGGCTGAAGCGGGCGACCATGCGGTAGTAAAACCCAATAAAGATGCCGAGAACCAGAGCAGAAATTATCCAGACATATGGAAAATTCGATGACCCCCAATACTCAATCAACAAGGAACGGCTGGCCGATTTCACCTGGTAATAAGCGAGGATAATCAGGAAGAAATTGACAAAAAGGATCGCCGCCTTCCGCGCCAGTTCAGATTCTGGTTTATGCGTTGCCGCGCCCGCTGTTGCCATACTGCCTCACATCGAAAAATTATTTTTTACACATTGGATCAATCGCCAAGTATTTACTAGAGTTCACTGTAACGAATACTAACGAAAGACCGGGAATGACTGATCAAACAAAACCACATGCCTCTCGCAGCATATTGGACTGGTCGATCGTCATTCTGCTTGCCGCCATCCTTTGCGCATTATTATACCTGGCAGCAACCGGAAAGCGCGTTGACCCTTCACAAAAAGCAGACGCCCCCCCGCATGGCCATGAAATGCTCAACGCGGTGTTGTGGCAAAAGACTTCGGCTGAGTTCGAAGCCGTGACACGGCAGCTCTATTCCCTTGCTCAAGGCAATCTGAAACGCGCATTGCAAGACCCTGAATGGAGCGCCATTCCCAATTCCAAGGCAAACGCGCAATTGGCACCGACAGCAGTGGTTATGGACCTTGATGAAACGGTTTTGGACAATACGGGTTATGAAGAATACCTCATTGTAAACCATACGGAATACTCCCGGGAAAGCTTTCAAAAATGGTGCGAATCAGGGAAATCTTCCGCAATTCCCGGCGCAGCGGAATTTATCCGTTCAACACGGGATGCCGGGGTTGAGGTGATTTTCATGTCCGCGCGCAGCGAAGCCCAGCGCGCCTGCACCACTGCGAGCCTCAACCGGTTAGGCATCACCAGCGACGGCAGCAAAAATGAGATGCTCCTCACTGGCGGCGGCGAAAAACAACCCTTTAGGGATGCCGTTGCAAAGACCCACCGGGTGCTGTTGTTGGTCGGAGACAATCTTGGCGACTTTACCGAAGGCTCCCTGCTGAACGTCGAGAAACGCCGCCAGATCGCCCGCCAATATCAGGAATTCTGGGGCAAGAGCTGGATCATTTTACCCAACCCCATGTATGGCCATTGGGAAGGTGCGGTGTTCGCATTCGACTACGCCATGCCGCGCGAAAAGAAGCTGGAACAAAAACATAAAAGCATAAACTCGCCAGAATGAATATTTCCCACATAGCAAAACAATTTCTTCAAGATTAGCAGTAGTTAATTGTGAAAATTGCTCGCTATTTCTATAGTATAGATAACGATGCGAGAAAGAACCGCTACCGGACCTTACAAAGAGGCATTTGCGAGACAATTATGAACACGCTGACCCGACACCTTAGAACCAACGTCTTCTGGCGTTTCCTCATGGTTTGTGCCGCAATGGCCGCCTTTTCCCTGCCAGGCCATGCCTTTCAGACCGAAAGCCTGAGCCCCATAGTGCAGAAGGAGCTGAAGGCGTTGTGGGCACCCAGTATGTCCAAAATCAAAGGCCCGTTCGGCGACAACACCTGTGTGTGCACAGATGGCCGTTCAGCGCCGGTTCAATCAAAATCCGGCGTTATTCGCAATATTTGCGGGCAGAAAGACACCTTGTTCTGTGCCGCTTTTAAGGCGCCATGGGGCATCGATCTGGAAAAATACCGGGTTTATGTGGCCAATATTTTCTCCCGGGACCTGAATGATTGGGATCGCTTTAGCGACTATCATGATTTGGTGCGCGGCTATGTTTTGGAAAAATTCATTATCGCCACTTATCCAAAGCATAAGCTCTCCGAGATGCGCCAGTATGGCGGGCTTTCCGGTGCGGAATATGAATCGGTTGCCGAGCCCAAATTTTTCGAAAAATACCTGGCGCTCGAAAGCTTCAACGACTTCCGCCATTTCCTGTTGGCCTATGAGCTACAGAAAAGGTTTTTCTCGCGTGGTGATTTCGGCAAGATGCAGGAAGTGCGCAATATGGCCTCTCGCGTCCAGGGCCGTGACCGCAAGTTCAAGCCATTGCGTGATGCGGTCCATAATCAGGTATCCGCCGCCCTTCTGCCACTGCTCAGCGCCTATCGCAAGAAAATGCCCGCTGGCAAAACACGCAAGATGGTCGATGAGCTGATTAGTGAAATCGATAAACTCACTTCCATGACAGATGCCTCCCTGGCGCCATTGGTTGAGGAGATTGAAGATGCTGGTATCAAGGGTGAAATCAGCAAATTAATGGCTGGCGAAGACGGCAATCAGGTCAGCGCTCTTGCCAAGGTTATGGTTTACAACCGGCAAAAAATTGCCGCCCGCGAGGCTTCCCCCGCAGATGCAAGGCGGATGATCGACATCAACGTGGTATCCACCGCGATCATCCAGAGCCAGGGCAGTAAAATGCTTGATTCCGGCGAGTTGAAAACACTGGCCCAACATATTGAAATGTTGCATGCGCTTATAGACGCATCTTACGGAACCGGCCTGCTGACGAGCCGCGAGCGCAATGAGGCAATTGCGGACCTCGCCGGGATCAGCGCCAACCCGCAAATCGAGCGCACCAAGCTCATTCGCCGGATGGAAGATGTACGCCGGGTGGTGGAATGGTCGCAAAATGGCGCATTGCTGGCATTCTCGGAAGTCTGGTCACCATGGACATTTCTTGTTCCGCAGGCAGCCCATATCGGAGACGACATCCTGCGCGGTTCGCCATTGTTGCTGTTTGCCCAGGTGGAACGCCGGGTCAGCGATTTTGCAGCGGGACAAGCGCGCCCTCTAAACCTGATTTTCGGCAAGGAATTCTATAATGGCGTGCGCGCCCTAAACCCTGGCCTGGCGTTTGGCAAGTTTGAAGTCAACCCGAAACAAGGCGAATACCAGCGAAATGAAATCATTGCCCTGGCGCAAACCCCAGCGGATCTTGAACCGGCAGCGGGCATAATCACCAAGGGCGAAGGTAATGTGGTTTCTCACGTGCAGCTCTTGGCGCGCGCGCTCGGCATCCCCAATGCGGTCACCGATGACGCCGCGTTCGCGGCGCTGGCAGACCAATCGGGCAAGGACATTTTCCTGATCG
>CAJQND010000233.1 GCA_905479595.1 uncultured Hyphomicrobiales bacterium | reverse complement strand
CGGCGTTTAAAGGCAAAACATTTTGCGGAATTCGGCAAGAAGGAAAGCTGGCTTTCCTGCCAAATCCTCACACAGATTGTAACTTATTTGCCAGATTTGCGCACGACTGGCGCATTTGCCAAGTACGGTGCAATCCGGGCCATCGCTGAACGTTTGCGGGCTTCAATCAAAGCATAAAATGCTTTGCGGGACCAAACCTTGAAGCGATCCAAAGCAGTTTCAGTGTGAATATGTTCAACCTGTGAAGTAGCGGCATATGCCATTGTAGGTTCTCCATTTCTGTGTTTATCCGACATCTCGCCGGAACCTGTGCAAAGCGGGTAAACACTTATGTTACCTCGCTTTTCAAAACCTTGAGTGAAACATAGGGATGTAACTTCAAAAGAGAACCCCTCTAGACTGCAAGTCTGATACGCGCCCGGCGCATAGGTAAAATCTCTGGTGAAGAACGCCATCACGACGTAGCACTCACCCGCAAATCTCTCATCGCTTCGTTCGCATTCGTGCTGGGCAGACACACGAGCGCCCAGGTTTCGCCATGTTGCAATTTCATCGGTAAACAAAATCAAACTGCGGTCACAAGAACGTGGAACCGCGCGACAGCTCTGTACATCACGGAATCTCTGAATTTTGAACAATGATTCAATTGAAAGTTCGATGGAAAAACTGCTATCTGGTGGAATTTTGTGCGTCGCAATATATTTATAATGCGCCGCATAATAACGCCGCTATCTCGCCGCAATTTTTGCGCTTCCACGAAAGCCTTTTTTCATAGCATTTGCCAGCAAGCGTTTGGCCCGTTAGTAAATGTTCATGTATCAGAATTTTGAAGACCGTAGCGAAGGCAAGAAAAGCGCAGAACGGACAGCCCTCCTGAGGGCCGAGTTATCGCGCCTTGGCGTAGACGGGTTTATTATACCGCGCTCTGATGAACACCAGGGCGAGTATGTGGCTGCGCGTTCTGAACGCCTGGCGTGGCTCACCGGCTTTAACGGTTCTGCCGGTCAGGCCATTGTCACAACGCATGAGGGAGTGGTGTTCGCCGATGGCCGCTACACTGTGCAGGTGCGCGCCCAGACCGATGAAGCCGTTTTCACGCCACGCCATCTCATAGAAGAACCGCCCACCACCTGGATCGCGGAAAATCTCAAACCCGGCAACAAGCTTGCATACGACCCGTGGCTTCACACAATGGATGGGGTTCAGCGGCTCAAAACAGCTTGCGCGAAAGCTGGCGCAGAACTGGTGGCACTTGCCAACAATCCCATCGATACCGTGTGGCAAGACCAACCGGACGCTCCCGATGGACCGGTTTTTTCTCACCCGGCGCAGTTTGCCGGGCGCAGCGTTACCGAAAAAGCTGCTGATTTGAGCTCCGCACTGGGTAAAGCAGGCGTAGACGCTGCCGTGCTCACCATCCCCGAATCAGCTGCTTGGGCATTCAATATCCGCGGTTCCGATGTGCCACACACACCACTGCCGCTGTGTTTCACCATTCTTCACAAAGAAAAACCGGCTGAACTGTTTCTGGACCCGGCCCGGATTGACGAAGATGCCGCCCAACAATTGCAAGGACTGGCAGTCATCCATCCACCCAGCGCGTTTACAGGCGCTCTCGACGCCCTTTCCGGCAAGCGGGTGCTGGTTGACCCGGCCTGGGCGGCTGAGGCCATCGCAATCCGCCTGAAAGATGCCAAAGCCACCATCGTGCGCGGCTCAGATCCATGTCTGTTGCCAAAAGCTATAAAAAACCAGATCGAACAAGAAGGCGCGCGCACGGCCCACATTCGCGATGGTGCCGCTGTGGCGCGTTTTCTGAACTGGCTGGACACGAATGCCGTTAACAATAACGTAAGCGAGATTGACGCTGCCCAAAAGCTTGAACGCTACCGCGCAGACACTGGGATGCTGAAAGAAATCAGCTTTGATACAATTTCCGGGGCAGGCGAACACGCCGCCCTGCCCCATTACCGGGTAAGCGAAACCTCAGACCAACTGATTAAGCCCGGCACGTTGTATCTGATTGATTCCGGCGCACAATATCAGGATGGCACGACCGATATCACCCGCACGATTGCGGTGGGTAAACCAACGCCTGAGATGTGCGACCGCTACACCCGGGTGTTGAAAGGCCATATCGCCATTGCCCGGGCGCGTTTTCCCAAAGGCACCAGCGGTGCTCAGATTGATATATTGGCGCGGCTTCCCTTATGGCAAGCAGGGCTTGATTTCGACCATGGTACCGGCCACGGGGTGGGCAGTTATCTCTCGGTTCACGAAGGCCCGCAACGCATTGCCAAGACCGGCCAGGTAGCACTGGAGCCTGGCATGATCCTGTCAAACGAGCCTGGCTATTATAAGGAAGGCCATTTCGGTATTCGCATCGAGAACCTGGTAATCGTGCACGAAACCAAACGCGGCGATGGTGAAGAACGCGACATGTATGCGTTTGAAACCATTACTTTCACGCCGATCGACACCAGGCCAGTCGATATTGATCTCCTGGATGACGACGAGCTGGAGTGGCTTAACGCCTACCACGAAGAGGTGTTTGCGAAAATTTCACCAGCACTTGAAGGTGACGTGCTCGACTGGTTGAAAAAATCTACGGTGCCTCTTGCCCGATAAGGGCGAACCATCCGTCCTCATCGGTTGTATCCACCCCGAGGTCCTTTGCTTTTTTAAGCTTTGATCCAGCCCCTGGACCAGCAACAACCAGATCGGTTTTTTTCGATACAGAACCAGCCACCTTCGCCCCCAGCCGTTCTGCCATGGCTTTGGCTTCATCGCGGGTCATTTGTTCCAGCGAACCGGTAAACACCACGGTTTTCCCAGAAACCGGCGACGTGGTATCCGCCACCTCTACCGGCTGCGGCGTGACCTGTTCCAGCAGCGCATCAAGAATTTCCTGATTGTGTTTTTCTGCAAAGAATTCAACCAGTTCACGCGCCATCACCGCGCCAATTCCATCAATTGCAATCAACTCGGCCCAGGCATCACCCTCCTCATCGCTGGCAGCGATCATGGCTTCGCGCAGCGCTTCGACAGACCCGTAACTGCGTGCCAGCAAGCGCGCCGTGGTATCGCCGATGTGGCGAATACCCAGCCCAAACAAAAACCGGTCGAGCCCAATGGTGCGGCGCTCATCAATTGCCGCAAACAGGTTCTTTACTGAGGTTTCCCCCCAGCCTTCCGCATCTTTCAGGCGTTTCAGAGATTGTTTATCGCGCGCCTCAAGGGTGAAAATGTCTGGCGGCGCTTTGATCAGGCCCTGATGGTAAAATGTTTCCGCCTGTTTTGCCCCAAGCCCTTCAATGTCAAAGGCATTGCGCGAAACAAAATGCTTTAGCCGCTCAACCGCCTGAGCAGCGCATATGAGCCCGCCCGTGCAGCGGCGCACGGCATCCAGTTTCCCGCTCGTTGGATTTACCTCACGCACGGCATGTGAATCGCAAACCGGGCATTTAGTGGGAAATTCGTATGGCTTTGCATCTGCAGCGCGTTTTTCCGGCACAAATTGCAGAACTTGCGGAATAACGTCGCCTGCCCGCTGCACAATTACCGTATCACCGACCCTGATGTCTTTACGCGCAATTTCATCTTCATTGTGCAAGGTCGCATTTGAGACAACCACGCCACCCAC
>CAJQND010000232.1 GCA_905479595.1 uncultured Hyphomicrobiales bacterium | reverse complement strand
ATCAGCACGCTTGAAAAGGTCTTCCAGCTCGACTTTTTCAACACCTAGTTCGATGGCACGCTCTGGCGACAGGAACGGATCATAAGCAACAACCCGCATTTTCAGGCCAACAGCCCGGTCAGCGACAATCGCGCCGATATTGCCGCAACCAATGATACCAAGCGTTTTTCCAAACAGTTCCACGCCCATGAACTTGGACTTTTCCCATTTACCCGCGTGGGTAGACGCATTTGCGGTTGGTATCTGGCGGGCCAAAGCCATCATCATGGAGATGGCGTGCTCCGCGGTGGTGATGGAGTTTCCAAACGGGGTATTCATGACGATGATACCCCGAGCGGTTGCCGCGGGAATATCAACATTGTCAACACCGATCCCGGCGCGGCCAATGACCTTGAGATTATCAGCAGCAGCTATGATTTTCTCGGTTGCCTTGGTGGCGGAACGCACCGCCAAGCCGTCATATTTGCCAATTACAGCAAGTAGCTTGTCTTTGTCTTTGCCAAGATCGGGTTCGTAGTCAACATCCAGGCCACGGTCTTTGAAAATCTGAACGGCAGTTGGAGATAGTTTATCGGAAATAAGAACGCGGGGGGCCATGAGACCTCTCCTTCAAGTTTTATTGGAATGTTTAGGTCGCGGACTATGCAGCAGCAGAGACACTGGCTTGCGAATAGGCCCAATCGAGCCACGGCGTTAAAGCTTCCACATCTGAAGTTTCCACCGTCGCCCCGCACCAGATACGCAAGCCCGCAGGCGCGTCCCGGTAGCCGCCAATATCAAGCGCCACACCTTCGTCAGCCAGCAACTTGACCATGCGTTTGGGCAAGCCGACAGCTTCATCTGGTGAAAGGTTCGCAACCGCTGCATCTGACAGTTTCAAGCACACAGACGTGTTAGAGCGATTTTCTGGCGCAACTGCCAAATGCTCAATCCAGCTCGTGCGTTCGACCCATTTGGCCAGCACACCTGCATTGGCATCAGCGCGGCCAATAAGAGCACTCAATCCACCCAGAGATTTGCCCCATTCAAGCGCTGCAATATAATCTTCGACACATAACATGGACGGCGTGTTGATAGTCGCCCCTTCGAAAATGCCAGCATTGATTTTACCGTTCTTGGTGAGCCGGAAAATCTTTGGCAGTGGCCATGCCGGTGAATAGCTTTCAAGCCGCGCAACAGCACGCGGACTCAAAATCATCATACCATGGGCCGCTTCCCCGCCAAGCACTTTCTGCCAGGAATAGGTGACCACATCGAGTTTCGGCCAATCAAGTTCCTGGGCGAAGGCGGCAGATGTGGCATCGCAGATGGTAATGCCTTCCCGGTCATTTGCGATCCAATTGCCATTGGGCACGCGCACGCCGGATGTTGTGCCGTTCCAGGTAAACACCACATCGCGAGTGGCGCTTTGCACAGTGGAAAGATCAGGCAATTCGCCATAGGGCGCATCAATCACCCGGGCATCATCGAGCTTGAGTTGCTTGAGCACATCGGTGACCCAGCCAGACCCGAAGCTTTCCCAAGCCAACAAATCAACACCGCGCGCACCAAGCATTGACCACAGGGCGATTTCAACCGCACCGGTGTCCGAAGCTGGCACGATGCCGATAAGATAGTCATCGGGCACGCCAAGAATTTCTCGGGTGAGATCGATTGCATATTTCAGCCGTGCTTTTCCCTCGCCAGAGCGATGGGAACGGCCAAGCAGTGCATTTTCGAGGAGAGCGGGGGTCCAACCCGGAATTTTGGCGCAAGGCCCGGACGAAAAACGCGGATTTTCCGGCCGCGTAGCCGGTTTTGTAGTGCTCATCATAAACCTACCCTTACAGATAAGAGCCCCTCGTTGGGGAGGGGTGTCCCACTGACCCGTCTAAGGGGTTGGTTAGGTGAAGTCAATTAGAGATTGGTCGCTTTTCGCACAGAAATTATACGCGCTACATCAGCCCACCGAAGCGAAACCGCAAGCCAACCCGCAGCTCATGGGCATAGAGGTCGCCAAAACCTGTCGATGCAGGTGCACCGAGGTTTTTAAAGCGATAGCCAAGGTCAATGCTCAGGTTTTCGATAAGTTCAAACCCGACGCCAGCACCCACTTGCCAGGCAAACTTTGTTGACCAGTCATTGTTGAACCCGCCGGCTTTAAGCTTGTGACTGGCAAAGCCAATACCACCGCCGATATAGGGCTTGGCCCCCGTGCCAAAGTCCAGTGGCTCCAGCCACAGGTTGGCAAACCCGGTGAAGCTTTCCAGCTTGCCGGAGAATGTATTTCCTTTGTCTTTTATTGCGCTGTCAAAGCGGTAACCCAGCTCGCCTTCAAGACGCGCCCAGTCCATCACCTGGCAGCCAATGCCAGCGTCAATAAAGCCCGAATCCGTCGGCACTAACCCGGCGGGGATGGCCGCAAAATCAAGCTTCTGATAACTGGAAAACCCGCCGCCCAGGCTGGCGTAAAAACACGTTCCACGATCAATTTCATCGACAACTTCGACAATCGGAGCATCTGGTGCAACATCGCTTGCGTTTGCCAACGCCCCACAGCCTGTTACCGCGAAAGCAGCACCAAAAAGCCCACAAATTATTTGTTTCAAACGCATTTTACGCACTCATTTCAAACACTGACAAATACGCGCCGGTTCACACCAGGCGCGTTGAGTACGGATCATTAACCAAAACGCTTAAGGATCGATTAAGCATGTTTTGTGGATTGCCGGGCGTAGCGATCAGCAGTACTGATGAAGTTTCGACTAGGAGTAGAATAGACATGGCCGCACAGCCAAAACCAAACGACTGGCTAGGCCTTGCTGCACTTGTGGTGTTTTGGGGAACCTCGTTTGCCTTTACAAAAACCGCCGTTGCAACCATTTCGCCGGAATGGGTTGTCGCCGGACGGCTTTGCGCTGCCGCTGTCATCTTGCTGGCCACCTGTGTAATCACCGGGCGAAAGCTTCCCCGCGGCATGGCGCTGTGGGCGTGGTTTGCCTGGCTTGCGGTGATCGGCAACATGTTACCGTTCTATCTTATCTCCTGGGGTACCGTGCATATTGCATCCGGTGTCGCCGGGATTTTGATGGCGATCGTTCCTTTGACGGTTATTGTTCTGGCGCATTTTGTGCTGCCCGATGAAAAACTCAATCGCAATAAAATCGCCGGTTTTGCAATTGGATTTGCCGGGGTGATTATTCTCTTTGGCATCGACAAGATCGCCAATTTCAGCGGTCAGGGCATCGCGTTCTGGGGGCAGATTGCGGTGATTGCAGCAACCTTTTGTTATGCTATCCACTCCATCTCTGCGCGGCTCATGCCGAAGACCGGTCCTGTGGAAATGTCAGCTGCAGTGATGCTGTTGGCCAGTGTAGGTGCGGTGGCCGCCGCGCTGATCCGATCACCAGATGGCATGGCAAATGCGGATATGTGGTCCATCTTATCGGTTCTTGCCCTAGGCGTTTTCGCAACGGCCCTCGCCTCGATCGTTCTTTACCACCTGCTATCCAGTGCGGGACCGAGCTTTGTAGCCTACTGCAACTACCTCATTCCGGCATTTGCGGTGATTGTTGGAGTAGCCGTTATGGGAGAAGAGATTTCCAAATCGGCCCTGTTAGGCCTCGTTTTGATCATGTCAGGTATCGCCATATCACGGCGGCAATCTGACAGGACCCGAACCCCAACTTTAAAGCGCGGGGCTTAGGGTCAGGACCCACCCCGCTCGGCGGCAAACCGGGTCAACCCCCTGTCAATTGCAGCCACCGCAATATCAGCATGTTCACGGCTAAACACCAAAGGCGGGCGCAGTTTCAAGACCTGCCCATAGCGCCCGCAGGTGCCAGTGATTACACCTTCGTCAACAATGAGGCTGCCCAAATGACGTATTTCATCGCGGGTGAACGGGGTTTTAGAGGCGGGGTCAGTGACCAGATCAATGCCATAGAACAGGCCCCTGCCCTGAACATCACCGATCAGGTCATGCTTTTCTTGCAACTTCGCAAGTTCTGCGTTGAAATAGTTTCCGGTGTTTTCGCAATTCTCACCGAGTTTTTCACCGTCAATCACCTCAATAACCGCTTTGCCCACCTGGGCAGACACAGGGTTGCCAGCAAATGTATTGAAATAACTGTATTTTCTGGCGAATTTTTCAGCAATATCGCGCCTGGTTGCCACCATAGCGAGCGGGTGCCCCGCACCCATCGGTTTTCCGCAGGTTACGATATCTGGAATAATGTCGTAATGCTGGAACCCCCACCAGTTCTTGCCAGTGCGGCAGTAACCCGCCTGCACTTCATCGGAAATAATCAACCCACCGCGGGCGCGAACTTCATCGCATAGCGCCTTGGGGTAATCAGCGGGCGCTACCATGGGTCCATTTGATTCCCACATTGGTTCGAGCAACAGCGCAGCAGGGGCGTGCCCGCGCGCACCAAGCGCATCCAACTCACGGCGAGCCAGTTCCATATAGCCTGCCCCGGGGCCATCATCTGCGCGTGTGAACGGCCCGCGATACAGATTGGGCGGTTCCGTAACTGCAAGCCAATCGGGGCGTTCCTCCACTGGGTAAACATCTGTCGATAGTTTTAAAACCAGGTCTGAATTGCCGTGATAGGACGCTTCAGAAACAACGGCGCCATAATTTCCCGTAACATGACGGGCGATTTGCACCGCCAGATCATTTGCCTCGGTACCTGTGCACACAAGCATGCACACATCGAGGCCTTCCGGAAGTTTCGCCGTGATCATTTCACCAAACTCAACAATCGCTTCGTGCAGATAGCGGGTATTGGTGTTCAAAGTGGCGGCTTGATTGCTCAGCGCCTCCACAACATCGGGATGGCAATGGCCGGTTGATGGCACATTATTGTAGCAATCAAGGTATTTTCGGCCCGCTTTGTCCCAAAGCCAGACCCCCTCGCCGCGCACCAGGTGCAGAGGTTCATCGAAGAAATGTTCATAAGCAGGACCAAGTACCTTGCTGCGCCGCTCGGCAAGCGTCCGGCCCGTCATGCTGCACCTGAGGGCTGGGTGTATCCGCATGCCTGATTGAACGCCTGTTTGAATGGGTCTTTACCAATTGAGATCATTTTGTTCACCGATTTTATTACGCTGCGCCGCGTATCCTCAACATATGTGGAGTTGGATGCAGATTGACTAATCTTGAAGTCGCTCAGGAGAACCGTAAGCACTTCGCGCATCAGCATTGTATCATAGAGCAGATCACATTCAGCTTGCGTCAGAGGAAATTCCTCATTGAACCCGGCAATGGTCGCAGCACATATCTGTACCGGATCATCGGAAGGCGGCACAAAGCCCAATGCCAAAATGGCGGCATCACACACGAGAGGCGCACGTACCATGTCACCGAAATCGATCAGGCCGGCAATCACATCGGGATGGTCCTGCTCAATCAACAGGTTGTCGTGATGGGCATCACTATGAATGACCTGGCGGCGCTGTTCGGTAAGTGCTGGCAGAACGTGGCCCGCAAAATGCGGTTGCAACCTGTCTTTATGTTCACAAATATCCGCCTCACCAAATCTCCAAAGATCCGTTTCCCCGACCAGGCCATTGTTAATATCCCAAACGAGAAAATAATGGTCAGCGCGGTGATGAAAAGTGGAAAGAGCTTTCGCAACCCGGCCTTGAAAAGCACCGGTGTTTTTCGCAACCGTCGGGGAATGCGAATTGATCGTACTCAGCGGCACGCCTTCCAAATAGCTCAACATCCGGATCATATGACGTTCCCCGGTCGCGCTGGTGATGGTATCAATCAGCCCATTGCTCCGGGTGGGCTGCACTACCGGCACCGGGATTTCAGGGGATATTTTGCGCATATGTTCGAGCGCCTGAATTTGAAAAT
>CAJQND010000231.1 GCA_905479595.1 uncultured Hyphomicrobiales bacterium | reverse complement strand
GCCTTGGTCAGCATGTGGGTCAGAGCCACGCCGCCGTGTTTTGCCGGTACCTTGTTTGCGGTGAGGCGGTTCAAAAGAGCTTCGGCATCTTTGCCACTCACGTCAAATTTGGCAAATGTGGACAGATCCATCAACCCGACACGCTCACGCACTGCCTTGCATTCTTCTGCCACTGGCGCAAACCAGTTGGAGCGGCGGAACGAATAGACCTCGCCGTCGCCAGAAGCATCAAACCAGCGAGCACGTTCCCACCCGGCGACCAGCTGGAACTGCGCGCCAGAGGCTTTCAAGCGGTCATAAAGCGTTGAAACCCGAACGGGGCGGCCCGGCTCGTGTTGCTCGCCAGGGGCCAGGCACGTGTACATGTTCTGATAATCATGTATCGACGTGATGCGGGCATATTCCAGCGTTGCCCAGTCGCCAAAGCGGCGCGGGTCGAATTCCAGCATGTTGATTTCAGCTTGCCCGTGAACAATTTGCTGGGCGAGGTATTTGCCTGCGCCACCGCCCTGACAGATGCCAATAGAGGCGCCATTGGCCATCCAGTAATTGGCAGCACCCGGAGCGGGCCCAAGCAGGAAGTTTGCATCAGGCGTATGGGTAATCGCCCCGGAAATAACAGATTTAAGGCCTGCTTCAGCAAACAGCGGGAAGCGCTCCGTGGCTTTCTCGAGCCATGGCAGCAGGCGATCCACTTCAGGTGTTACCAACTCGTTTTCGAAATCCCAGGAAAGCCCATCGTCAAAGCAGGTCACCGCGCCGGAAGTTTCATAGGGACCAATTAGAATTCCGTCAGTTTCTTCGCGCAGGTAGCAATGGCAATAAGGGTCACGCACAACGGGCAACTCATCTTTGAGATCGACAAGCGCCTGCACCGGCTCGGTGATCAGATAATGGTGGAGCATATTGGCAATCGGCACATTATGGCCGGTCCATGCGCCGACAATATCTGCATAAGAGCCAGCGGCGTTGACCACATGCTCGCAGATGATGTCGCCCTTTTCTGTCACCACCTGCCACTCGCCTGAAGGCAACAGATTAATATCGCTCACCCGGTTGCGCCGGTAAATCTCTGCGCCCATCTGGCGCGCACCAGCGGCCATGGCCATGGTGACATCAGCGGGTGCCACATGGCCGTCATTGAACGTAATGAAACCTGCTTTCACACCGAAAGTGTCCAGATAGGGATGGTAATTCTTGATCTCGTCGGGACCAACAATTTCGCACTCATACCCAACGAGTTTGCTGATGCCCTCTACATGTTTGAACCAGTCGACTTCTTTGTCGGTAATTGCCAGGCGCACACCGCCGCAGCCATGCCAGGAAACCGACTGGCCGGTGAGTTCTTCCAGTTTGGGATAAAGCTGGGTGCCGTAGTGATGAATATGGGCAAGCGAGAGAGAGCCAACAAAGTCCGGGCATTGGCCCGCCGCATGCCAGGTTGAGCCCGAAGTCAGCTCGCCCTTTTCGACCAGAACCACATCATTGCCCCAACCTTCTTCGGCCAGGTGATAAAGCAGGCCAACGCCCATAACGCCGCCGCCAACGATACAAACCCTTGCATGAGATTTCATTTTTCAGCACCCCTGACAGATCAAAATTTTGTAGCTTCCACTTTGGTTCAATCCACGCCCATGCTCAAGTGACAGAAAGTCACCATCGTTGAGCCACGTTGCAGATTTATCCAAAACGCGATGGCGAATAACCGGAGATATCGAAGTTTGGCGCACGGCCCTGCACCAGATCGGCAATAACGCGACCGGTGATGCCGGACATGGTTAGCCCCAGATGCTGGTGGCCGAAAGCAAGCAGGATATTGCGTTTGCCAGGTGCTAGACCAATCACCGGCACGGAATCAGGTAACGTTGGGCGAAAACCCATCCAGGTTTCATCCGGTTCGCCGAGACCGTCAAACATCTTGTTTGCCATGCCTGCGATGTATTCCATGCGGCGCGGTGAGGGCGGTTTGTTCAGCCCGGCAAGCTCAACGGTTCCTGCAATGCGCAGGCCGGTTTCCATAGGCGTTGCGTAAAGTCCACCGCTTGACCATCCAACGGGCCGGGTAAGCTTTGACTGGGCACCATGATAAACAACGTGATAGCCGCGCTCCGTATCCAGCGGTAACTTCTCAGCGCCAGAGCCAACGATTTTCTTCGAATGCGCCCCTGCGGCGATCACCAGTTTGTTGCAGGTGAGTGTAGATCCATCGTCAATGCGCACCTGCACCTGATCGCCTTGTTCAGAGCACGACATGGCGGCGGCGTTAATGAATTCTCCGCCATCGGAAGCGAAGCATTTTTTGAGCCTCTCGATATATTCACCGGGGTTGATGATATATTTGTTTTCGTTTGACCTTAACGCTTTGTAGACCGGTGCGCGCAGATGCGGTTCCATCTCGTGCACTTCGTCTTGATCAATCACATCCATATCCGCCCCTAGCCTGCGGCGGCTTTCAATGCTGGCGGCATCGCCCTCAAAATATTCCTTGGTGGAATAGATATAGATTGAGGCGATATCTTTTATCAGATCTTCAGCCCCGGCGCGTTTTGCCAGGGGCATAAAGCCTGCTTCCACATGATTGGTGATATTGGCGAGTTGTTCGGTAATGTGGGCGACTTTATCAGGTGCGCAGGCGCGTAGAAATTTCAACATCCATGGCAGATGGGTCAGCGCATAAACCCAGTCGATGGAGAGCGGACTGTCATTGTCGAACATCAGCTTTGGCAAGCGACGAATGAGGCCGGGTGAGTTAAGGGGCGCAAAACCGGTTACAGAGAAAATACCGGCATTGCCGTATGAAGCGGCGTCTGTTGGACCAGATTTGTCGATGAGGGCCACATCCAGTCCGGTATCCTGGTTCCACAGGGCGCATGCGCAGCCCACCGCTCCTGCACCAATCACGGCGACATCGAAATTTCGTTTCATGCTTGCATCTGCCTCTGGAGGGTCCCAATCTTGCACCGGGAGGTTAGCGCCAATGGATGCTGATACGCAATCAATGAAAACCATGCGGCTCTATGATCAGGTAGAGCGCATCAACAATGAATTGTTGGCTCTGGGTATTGCCGAAGACGCGGCTTTGAATGTGGAGCAATTGACGCCGTTCGACCAGTATCATTACCACGGCACCAACGCGGTGGATGACGCGGTGCGTGTGGCGCAGATTGGCGCTGGCTCAAAGGTTCTGGAAATCGGTTCGGGCATTGGCGGTCCGGCCCGCTGGCTGGCGCATAGTGCCAAATGTAGGGTCACCGCCCTGGAGCTACAGCCAGACCTGAATGCCCTGGCGGAACATCTCACGGCGCGCTGTGGGTTGCCGGGGCAGGTTTCTCATGTGTGTGGCAATTTCCTTGAAGCTCCGCTCAGCGGGCAACAGTTCGATGCAATCGTCTCCTTCTTGTGCTTTTTGCATATTCCGGCGCGAGAGAAATTATTTCAACTCAGCTATGAAGCGCTGACGCCCGGTGGGCGAATTGTCATTGAAGACTATACCAAACTGCGCGAACCGGATGCGCGCCAACGCGACCTGTTGAAAACCAAGGTGCAGTGCCCCTGGCTTCCAGATGCGCAGACCTATCACCGCCAGCTTCAGGATGCCGGACTGATTGTCGAAGAATTTACGGATATGAGCGTCGACTGGACAGCATTCACAGCGGAACGGCTCGCCGCGTTCCGTGGCGCGCGGGAGCGCAATGAAGACATTCACGGCAAGGAGGTCACTGCCGGTCTGGATGATTTCTATGACACCGTCGCGACAATGTTTGCAGAAGGGGTCATTGGCGGTGCAAGAATTGTCGCGCGCAAGGCTTCAAACCCATAATAAAAGGCTGTAGCTTCATCTCATGAATATAAAACCTGAAATCCGCACCGGCTATTCCGTGTGCCCCCATGATTGTCCCTCAACTTGCGCGCTCGAAGTAGAGCTGCTTGATGCCAACACTATTGGCCGGGTGCGCGGGGCGAAAGATAACAGCTACACAGCCGGGGTAATCTGCGCCAAAGTTGCGCGCTATGCCGAGCGCATTCATCACCCTGACAGGCTTACCAAAGCCTTCAAACGCAAAGGGGCAAAAGGCGAGGGCAACTGGCAGGAAATATCTTTCGATGACGCGCTCGATGAAACTGCTGAGGCATTATTGAAAGCCGAAGCCCGCTATGGGGCGGAGACTGTCTGGCCATACTATTACGCTGGCACAATGGGACTGGTGATGCGCGACGGCATTCATCGACTGCGCCACGCGAAAAAATATTCCGGAATGTATGATACGTTTTGTGTTTCGCTGCCATGGGCGGGGTATCAGGCAGGAACCGGCAAGCTGGCTGGAGCGGATCCGCGCGAAATGGCCGCTTCTGACATGGTGGTGATCTGGGGCACTAATCCAGTGCATACCCAGGTTAATGTCATGACCCATGCCGTGCGGGCACGTAAAGAGCGTGGAGCCAAGATTTTCTGCATCGATGTGTATGAGACATCGACGATGAAACAGGCTGATACCGGGCTTGTTCTGCGTCCTGGTACCGACGGGGCACTGGCCTGCGCCATTATGCATATTCTGTTTCGCGATGGCACTGCCGACCGCGCCTATATGGCCAGATACACAGATGATCCATCTGGTCTGGAAGCGCATCTGGCGGATAAAACGCCAGAATGGGCGGCAGATATCACTGGCCTGAGCGTTGAGGCAATCGAAGAGTTTGCTGCCGCCATCGGCGTGACGGACAGGGTTTATTTCAGAATTGGCTATGGCTTTGCCCGCCAGCGCAATGGCGCAGCAAATATTCATGCAGTGACCTCTATTGCTGCGGTGAAAGGGGCCTGGCAGCATGAAGGTGGTGGTGCTTTTCACACCAATGGTGCGATTTACCACTGGAACAAGTCCCTGATTGAAGGTCTTGATGTGCAAGACCCGAACGTGCGTTGGCTTGATCAGTCGCAGATTGGCCGGGTACTGACAGGCGATGCGGCGGCGCTTAAAAATGGCCCACCCGTGACAGCTCTGTTCACCCAGAATACCAACCCGGTATCAGTTGCGCCGGAACAAAACCTGGTGAAGCAGGGATTTGCCCGCGAAGATTTATTTACCTGCGTTCATGAGCAATTTATGACAGAAACCGCGGCGCTGGCAGACATCGTATTGCCAGCCACAATGTTTCTGGAGCATGACGATTTGTATCAGGGCGGCGGCCATCAGCATATAATGTTTGGGCCGAAACTGGTGGAAGCACCAGGTGAGTGCCTCTCCAATCATGATGTGCTTGTGGGGCTGGCAGAAAGGCTCGGGGCGAAGCATCGCGGCTTCACCATGACACCGCGAGAGCTCATCGATGATACCTTGAGCGAGAGCGGTTGGGGAACATTAAGTGATCTTGAATCAGAGCGCTGGCGCGATGTGCAACCGGAATTTGACACTGCGCATTTTATCAAAGGATTTGGCCACCCCGATGGCAAATTCCGGTTTGCACCGGAATGGGAAAACGCGTTTTTCCGTCCCCAGGTTACCAATTATGGTGATTGCGCCGCCATGCCCGCCATGCCGGACCATTGGCCGGTGATTGAAAATGCCGATGCAGACCATCCATTCCGCATGGCCACTTCACCAGCGCGCAGTTTTTTGAATTCCACCTTTAACGAAACCCCAGGCTCTATCGAAAAAGAAGGTCGCCCAGAATTGTTCATTCACCCCGACGATATGGAACGGCTGGGGTTGGACGATGGTCAAAAGATCATAATCGGCAATCCCCGCGGTCAGGTGCGTCTGCATGCCCGCGCATTCGACGGGGTTCTTGAAGGTGTAACGATTGCTGAATCTATCTGGCCTAATCATGCCTTTGAAGATGGTTGCGGTATTAATTCCCTGGTTGGTGCGGACGTGCCCGCGCCGGTTGGTGGCGGCACGTTCCACGATGTGCATATCTGGATCAAGCCGCTTTAAGTTCGGGAAAAAATTCCGCTGTCATACGTTCATTATAAGCCTGTAGATTATCAAACTGCATGGCTGCATCGCGCACTGCATGATCAAAATGCGGGCACAATGTGCCGTTGACCATGGCAAATACGCCAGCATCTGCGCCGCATGGTCTATCGCCGAGAAGATATTTGTTTTTACCGAGAATTCTGGAGACAGCCTTGAAATCTTCGCCTGCAAACCGTGCGATTTCCGCCGGTGAATGGCGGCCCATGCCCTGGCCGTGAAGGTCGCGGCGCACGCTGCGGCGCACCTTTGAGATGATCAACGGGCGCACAAAAGCGGGAGCGGCATTAAAAAATACCCGCGGGCCCTTGTTGAAATTGTCGTCATCCAGCCAGCGCGACCCAACAACTTGCCAGTAAACCCGATCTTCCAGAAGCTTTTCCGCCGACCAGGCGATGCCGCACTCATATTCGCTATAGCCTTTGTCGAACACCACACCGTGGGTTTTTTCCAGATGCAGGCGAATGAGTGTGGAATCAGCAATAATTGCGCCATTGTCGTTGATGTAAGGCAGCTTACCCTTGGGTGCTTTGGTGAAACCACCTGTGTCGGTTTCGTAGTTGAGCCCGGCCAGACGCAGCAGCACATGAGCTTTGGTCACGAACGGACTTGGGTCCATCAGGCCGAAGGCAGGGCCGAAATTATAAAGGGTGATCACAATATTATCTCCTGAAAACGAAATTCGAGAAAATGATTTATACTGACATGCTACTGACATAACATGTCAGTAAACCTGTGGCACAACATAAACCATGAAACGCGCTACCAGACTTATTCAGATTATCCAGATACTGCGCCGCCAGCGTGGCCCGGTGACAGCGGACGCCATTGCGGAAGAATTGGAAGTCACCCCGCGCACGGTGTATCGCGATATGGCCGCCTTGCAAGCAAACCGGGTGCCTGTGGTCGGTGAAGCAGGCATCGGTTACGTATTGCAGGCGGGATATGATCTGCCCCCGTTAATGTTTACCTCGCGTGAACTGGAAGCGCTGATGCTTGGTGCGCGATTGGTCGAAACCCGTGGTGATGCGGATCTGGTGCGCGGTGCTGAAGAAGCGATTGCCAAGATCAGCACTGTGATCCCCGATGAAATGCGGCCAATTTTGCTTGAGTCCACCTTGTTTGCACCAAATTATGCCGAACGGAAAAGCGAGATTGTGGATGTGGTGGTTATCCGCGATTGCATACGCCGGCAGTTCAAGATGCATATCGCCTATGAAGACGAGAAAGGTGCTGCGAGCGAGCGCACAATCTGGCCCATTGGCATTGGGTACATGGAAGCTGTGCGGCTGGTGCTGGCATGGTGTGAATTGCGTCAGGATTTCCGCCATTTTCGCACGGATCGTATTTCAAAGCTTGATGTTCTGGATGTGCGTTATGCCGAGCGCCGTGCAGTGCTCATCAAGAAATGGCGAGAGAAGGAACAAGGCTGCGCGTAAATTTCCAATCAAAGCCTGATCTCGATTAGTGAACGCCAGATGAACGTGGCACTCAGCAAAAACTCACCTTCGCTTCTTTAGAGTTGATTATCGCAACTTTAAAACAGGGAAGGATCAAAACAATGTTAGCGCGCAACCGCAATTCAAATAAGGGCCTGCCCGCACTTATTGCCGGGCGTGCTCTGCCACTCATCTCTTTGTGTGCGTTGGGCTTTGCTTACCCCGCAGCAGCTTCCGCACAATTGGCAGAAAACTCCGCACTGAGCATCGTCGAACTGCCGTGCACATACCAGCCAGCCAGCATTGGCGGGCGATTTGGATACATCCAGATTGTTAACGTCACGCCCAATGAACTGAGTGGTGGCCTGCCGGTAAATTACCGCCTGTCATCCACAGGCGGAGAATTTACGTTTCATATGCCAGACCGCCAAGAACAATGGAATGTGGCCCGGATCAAACACAAGCATACGGTGAAAGGAACATGCATCGCATGGACCGTTGCCAGGTAATTGCTGTGAAACGTGGCCATAAATCCGCCCAGTTCGAAGCTTATTCAACGAATCAACCGGGTATTTCAAGTGCATAGCCAACAATAGATTGTGCCAAAGACTTGAAACGAGAGCAATAAATACCCAGTTAAACCTAAAGAGGTTAAGCCAATGTCGAGCACTGTGAAAAACAGGCGCACAATTTTACTGTTGATTGCCGCAGGGATGACTGTCGCCCTGGCTGCGCTAATCAAAGTAATTGCCACCGAATTGCCCCAGGTCGCCCACGCGGTCCTGCCGGTAATAAAACTGCTGGCCGCTGGTTAACGCGCGGCCAGATAAACTAAATCATTACATTGATGGAGAAATGAGCGGTGGCCCTGCCTTAAAGGTACCGCTGAACTTTGCTTCTTCACCTGCAACCCGCACCAGCCCTTTCGCCACCAAAGCGAGAGCTTGAGGATAAATGATATGCTCAGCTTCCAGCACCCGTGCTGAAAGGGTTTCAGTGGTGTCGTTGGTGAGTATAGGTACTGCCGCCTGACTTATAATGGGGCCGGAATCCATTGCCACGCGCACGTAATGTACTGTGCAACCGGTAATCCGCACCCCGTCGCGCAGCACCCTGGTGTGGCTTTCAAAGCCCTTATAGGCAGGCAATAGCGAGGGATGGATATTGAGCATCTTGTTGCGCCAGGTTTCTACAAACCATTCGGTCATGAGCCGCATAAACCCCGCGCAACACACCAGTTCGATTTTTGCTTTTTCCAGCTCCGCCTGCATGGCTTTTTCAAAATCTTCGCGGGTCTCAAATTCTGTGTGATCAATGGCGATTACCGGAATGCCCGCCTTTTGCGCCGTTTCCAGGCCAGGAGCCTCTGGGCGATTAGATACCACCAGCACAATTTCTGCAGGGTATTGAGGGTCGCGGGCAGCCTCGATAAGCGCTTCCATGTTCGATCCGCGCCCGGAAATCAAAATCGCTGTGCGTTTACGGCTCATCTTGTAAGCTCCAGTGTGCCGGAATAGTTCACAACAGTTTCGCCCGCTTGCGCAAGGCTGCCTATTATTGCGACTTTTTCACCTTCACGTTCCAAAATAGCGGCAACTTCTTCTGCGTGCGCCTTATCGGTCGCAACCACCATACCAACACCGCAATTAAACGTTCGCAGCATTTCATGCGCGGCGATGCCACCAGTTTGCGCCAGCCAGCCAAATACTGGCGGAACTGAGATTTTGCCAAGGTCAATGTTTGCACTGATCCCTGCGGGCAGAATACGTGGAATATTTTCCGTAAATCCACCGCCGGTAATGTGGGCGAGCGCTTTTACCGCGCCGGTCTCGCGCATGGCGGCAAGCACCGGTTTAACATAAACGCGGGTTGGCGCGAGCAGGGCTTCGCCAAGGCTGCGATCTGCATCAAACGGGGCAGGGGCGCTGAAACTGGCATTTGTGGTTTCAACTACTCTGCGGATCAGAGAATAGCCGTTGGAGTGAGGACCCGAGGACGCCAGTCCCAATAAAACATCGCCAGCACCTAGATCTGCCCGCGGCAAAAGGCTTCCGCGCTCTGCCGCACCAACGGAAAATCCTGCAAGGTCATAATCCCCATCGGCGTACATGCCGGGCATTTCAGCGGTTTCTCCGCCAATCAACGCACATCCGGCTTGCAAGCACCCATCTGCAATACCGGCAATGACATCGCGGGCATCATCAACCGCCAGTTTGCCGGTCGCAAAATAGTCCAGAAAGAATAGTGGTTCTGCGCCCTGTACGATGAGATCGTTCACGCACATGGCGACGAGATCAATTCCCACGGTATTGTGTAATCCGGTATCAATCGCAACTTTGAGTTTTGTGCCAACGCCGTCATTGGCCGCCACCAAAATCGGGTCTTTAAACCCGGCTGCTGCAAGGTCGAACAAGCCGCCAAACCCGCCTAACGCACCATCTGCGCCGGAACGTGATGTGGATTTCGCCAAAGGTTTGATTGCGTCAACAAGTGCATTTCCAGCGTCAATATCGACGCCTGCATCGCGGTAAGTGAGGCCGTTTTGCCGGTTTTCCATCTTTGCGCCTGATTCCCTTTGCAGATTGCTTTTTCTGTGCGTGCCAAGCATTAAAGCATCGCGTCGCGGAGAACAACGTGGCAGCTTGGTGGTGACATAAAATTCCGGATAGTATATGCCGCTTGGGACACAAGAATTTGCGGGTTTGAGGTTTTAGATGAAACGGTGCCCTAACCGGCTGGGAATAATACGTTTTTTTGGACTGGCGTTGCTGGTGGCGGGATTTCTGTCTGCACCGTTCAAAACAGCGCAGGCAGATGTGTGGACTGTTTCCGGCGTAAAGGTCGATGTGACGGCCGAAAATGCCCCGCAAGCGAAGGTAATTGCCATTGGCGAGGCGCAGGTTTTGGCCTTCAAACGACTCGTTGACCGGGTTGTGCCAGCGAAATCTTCCGCCAAATTGAAAAATTTGAAACCAGAATCAGTTGGCCGTTTGATGGCTAGCCTGAGCATTGAGTCAGAACAGGTTGCTCCAAAGCGGTATATCGCAAAGCTTTCTGTCCGTTTCCTGCAAAACAAAACCAAGGCTCTTTTTAGCCAGTATGGAGCCCGCTTTGCCGAGGAACAATCTGAACCGGTTCTGATCATTCCTGTCTGGCTTACCACCGAAGTGGCAGACATCTGGGGGAAGGAAAACCCTTTGCGCATGGCTTTGGACGGCCTCGATCTCGAACACGCGCTCATGCCGTTCATGTTGCCCGTGGGAGATGACACCGATCAGGCAGCGATAACTGCGACAGATGCCATAAAGGGGAACTGGCCAAAGCTGGAGGCTTTGCAAATCCGTTACGGTGCTTCATCAGTGATTGTTATGGCCGCCCAGCCAAAATCTGACGCAAGTTTGCGCGCGGTGATGTTTGGCCGATCACCTGCCGGCAATGTGAGCTTTGATGAGACTTTTGCGGCTGAAGATCTGGAAGCCGCAGCGTCTGAAGCAGCATACACCTTGTTCATGAAAGCCCAGGATGGCTGGAAGAATAAACATTTGAAGGTGTTCCAGAGAGCAACCAAGGTGACGTCTGCCAATGTTCTCAAGATTGCTGTTCCGCTAAACAGCATGGCTGAATGGAATGTTATGCGCAGCCGCATTCAAGCAACCACAGGCGTTGGGCGTATTGATATCAACGCACTTTCTGCCAGTGGCGCCGCGATTTCAATCGCTTATGGTGGGTCGCTGGCGCAATTGCAAAACTCGTTTTATCAAACGGGGTTTAGCCTGCAGCAGAGTAATGGAACCTGGGTGCTGCAAAAGCAGTGATAGCTAACCGGCCCGAATGAAGGGCTTTGGGAGAACCGATTGTCACTGCCGAATATCATAACCATCGGGCGTATTATCCTGGTGCCCTTTATCATCTGGCTGATGGTGACTGGCCAGTTCCTCCTGGCGTTCACTTCCTTCATAATTGCTGGCATCTCCGATGGTGTTGATGGCTTTATTGCCAAGCGTTTTAACCTCGCCACCCGGCTTGGCGCCTACCTCGATCCGCTTGCAGATAAACTTTTGCTGGTCAGCATCTATTTGGCCCTTGGCTTTCTCGGCACCTTGCCATCGCTGCTTGTGATCACGGTTGTGAGCCGGGATGTCATGATTATCGGCGCAGTGATCTTGTCCTGGGTGCTCGACAAACCTATTGAGATGAAGCCATTATGGATCAGCAAGATTAACACAACGGGGCAAATTCTGCTGGCAGGTTTGGTGCTTGCCGGACTTGGATTTGGTTTCAGTGTCGACTTGCTGGTTCTGGTTGGTGGTATCGCTGTGGGAGTTTTGACCATTGTCTCCGGTGCCGCTTATATGCGCGACTGGTTCGCACATATGTCGAACGGGAATGGCGGTCAGAAAAACTCTCAGGGTCACGAATAGGAAGGTGCATGTCCATTCAACGGCAAGTCTGGTTCTGGGTTGTATCGGCGCTGGTATTCCTCGGCTTGCTGTGGGTATTGCGCGATATTCTGCTGCCATTTGTTGCCGGGTTGGTTCTGGCCTATTTCCTGGACCCAATCGCCGACTGGATGGAAAAGCATAAAATTCCCCGCCTTGCGGCGACGACGATCATAATTGGACTTTTCATTCTCGTTTTTGTGGTCATTCTGGTTTTGATTGTTCCGGTGCTAGGTGACCAGATTGGCAAATTTGCCGAAAGGCTTCCCGGGTACACCGAAAAACTCGCCGAACTTTTCAAAAGCTTTGTGCCGGAATCTGTGCTGGCAATGTTTGAA
>CAJQND010000230.1 GCA_905479595.1 uncultured Hyphomicrobiales bacterium | reverse complement strand
CCGGCGTGTGCTGGCGCATGGTGGAGGCACAGCACAAAATTTCCACCATGAAACTGGTGGATAGTTTGCAAGACCAGGCACTTTTGGAAGAGCTTTTGGAAATTTCAAAACCGCCCATACCGCCGGAATGCAAACACCTGCACTACCTCCTCGCGACGCCCTTTCGATATGGCTGCTATCCCAAAGGCTCACGCTTCAGGCGTGAGGGTTTTACGCCTGGCGTATTTTACGGCAGTGAAAACCAGATAAGTGCTGCCGCCGAGACCGCATATCACCGGATGCGTTTTTTCAACGAAAGCCCAGACACCCCACTGCCGGCAAACCCGCTTGAATTCACTGCATTTTGCGTTGCGTATAAAACACAGCGCGCCATAGACCTTGCCCGGGAACCATTTGTGAGCAAAAGCAATGACTGGTCGCACCCCACCAATTATGAACCTTGCCAGAACCTGGCAGAGCAAGCGCGCGCAGCCCTTATTGAAGTCATCGCCTATCCTTCGGTTCGCGACCCTGAAAAAGGCACGAACCTTGCCCTGCTCACCTGCAAATGCTTCCAATCCACCGAACCACTGGCCCGGGAAACCTGGCACATTAAATTCGCGGCCTCCGGTGCAGTTGCACGCTGCGAAGCCAGCGGAGCGGGAACCAATCTTCCGCTCTAAGTGCGTTTCAAAGCGCGAAAAAGCCGCCCGTCTATCGCAGCAAGGCCAATGCAGATACATCCAATGCCGATCAGGTGCTGGGTACCAAGACGTTCGCCCAACACCAGAACGCCAAGCAAAATCGCGCTAACGGGAACAAGAAAAGTAACCAGCAGAAGATTGGTGGCACCAACGCTTTCAAGGATGCGGAAATACAGAATATAGGCATAGGCTGTTGAAATGGAGGCAAGCGCAAGAATGGCAACAATTGCATATGTGCTCGGCATTTCAAGCGCCCAGGGCTGGTCAACCAGCAAAACCATTGGCAGTAGCAACACGCTTGATGCACAGACCTGACCAGTTGCAGTTGCCACCGGTGCCACATCCATTTTGCGAAAGCGCCGTCCGAATACACCCGCAAATGCATATGATACTGCAGCCGCGAGCACTGCAATTTGTGACACCACGTTGATCCCAAGCGCCGACAGGGCATCTCCGCCAATCATCACCGCAACCCCGAGAAAGCCAATCAAGACCCCAAACGCCTTTTGACAGGTCAACCTTTCATCGGCTGTAAGAAAGTGTGCAACAATTACCGTGAACATAGGCGTTGTTGCGTTGAGAATGGAAGCGAGGCCAGATCCAATATGGGACTGCCCCCAGACGATCAGGCTGAACGGGATCGCATTGTTAATCAGTCCCATGCAAAAAAATGCCACCCACACTTCCGGAGTTTTGGGCATTTTCAACCCGCGCGCGCGCATGAAAATCAACAAGATTACCGCCGCCAGTGCGACCCGCAGGAAAACAATTGTCAAAGGCGGCAATTCCTTCACTGCAACGCCCTGAAAGAAGAACGAACCACCCCAGACAAGCGATAAAGTCACCAACATCGCCCATTCGAATGGGCCCATGGCCGCTTTAATATCGTTTTGTGCCATTATCAGTATATTCCGGCGGTCGTGAGAATTGGTTTTCACCGTTCATATGCCACCAGATTGGCCCCGCAGCGACCCGTTTCTTGTGCTCAAACGAATTAAGAATCCGCCAATCTCCGGGCGGCATTGGCTTGACCAATTGCCGCAGCGCAAAAACAGCGTTTTTTCCTGTTTTATTTCAACAGGTTAATAAGATTATACGCGGGTTGACACCCTATTGGCCCCGATCTATTGTGCCGCCGGTTTAGAGGGGGTGGAGAATCTAGCCTTTCTGAGCGCCCGTTTGATAGAGGTAACAACCATGGGCGATGACAAATCAAAGCCATCGTCTGGTCAAGTTAAGGATTTCAGCAAACGACTGCAAAAAGCTCAGAAAGCTATAAAAAGCGAAGACCAGCAGCAATATCGCAAGGGCTCGGCTTATAGCCTCGGATTTCGTATTGCCACAGATTTGGTAGTGGCTGTATTCGCAGGTTTCGGGATTGGTTGGGGACTTGATATTTGGCTTGGTACGAAACCGGTTTTTCTTCTGATCTTTATTCCACTTGGAATTGCTGCAGGCGTTTTAAATGTGCTTCGTGTCGCAAAATCTGCTGAAGCGCGCCGCCATATGGAGTACACCTCCAAAGGCCCGGCTGCACCAGCGAGCGATGACGATGATGATGATTGAGTTTCGAAGATACGATTAAGTTAACACGTGAACTAAGGACGAATTGCAAAACTGACTCAGCCGCAGGTATATGCGGGGGCAGAATTGTTAAGAGGGACGGCACAAGTGGCAAGTGAATCTCACAGCGCAGAAGGCGGCGGTATGGCTCTCGATCCGATGCACCAGTTTGAGGTGCATCCGATTTTGAAGATCAATCTTGGCGGCATCGACGCCTCGTTTACAAACGCATCCCTGTGGATGGTCATTTGCGTGATTTCAGTGGCATTGCTGTTGCTCGCAGGGTCTTCCAAACTGGTTCCAGGCCGACTTCAGTCGGTGGGCGAGCTTGCGTATGAATTCATCGCCAACATGATGCGCGATATTCTGGGCGATTCAGGCCGGGCATTCTTCCCGCTCATCTTCACCTTGTTCATGTTTATTCTGGCGGCGAATATGTGGGGTATGGTGAATATTCCGGTGCTGTTGCACCCCTTCACTGTCACCAGCCACATCATTGTCACCTTCGCCATGGCCATGTTTGTGTTCATTCTGGCGACCATCGTGGGCTTTGTTAAGCACGGCGCTGGTTACCTTAAACTGTTTGTGCCCTCCGGTGTTCCGGCAATTTTGTTGCCTTTGCTGGTGGTCATTGAAACAATTTCCTACTTTACCCGTCCTATCAGCCTTTCTGTCCGGCTGTTTGCGAACATGATGGCGGGCCACACGATGCTGAAAGTTTTTGCCGGCTTTGTTGTCGGCATGGGCTTGCTCGGCGGTTTTGTGCCACTGGCCATTATGGTGGCGCTGACGGGTCTGGAAATTCTCGTCGCTTTTCTGCAGGCCTATGTTTTCGCAGTTTTGACCTGCATCTACCTCAACGATGCGATCAATATGCATCACTGATCTCAACCAATAAACTGACTAATACAAAGAGGAGTTTGATCCAATGGAACCTGAAGCAGCAAAGCTGATTGGTGCCGGTCTCGCGGCAATTGCACTTGCAGGTGCAGGTGTCGGCATCGGCCACATTTTTGGTAATTATCTGTCTGGTGCCCTGCGCAACCCGGCAGCGGCAGCCAGCCAGTTCCCGAACCTTCTGCTGGGCTTTGCCCTTGCTGAAGCAACGGGCCTGTTCGGTCTGGTGGTCGCACTGATCATTCTGTTTGTGTTTTAAGTTAAACAAACACGAACATTTCCGCGCAGTGCGCAGCCGTCACTCTGAAATGTGACGGTTAGCCTGCCCGGAGCACCAGCGGCCACGGGTGAAATCCCCGCGATCACTGGTGTTTGACTGTAACTCTAGCGAAAGACGAGACGGGCATGCCGCAACTCGACTTCTCAACCTGGCCATCGCAGCTGATCTGGCTGGCAATTACGTTTCTGGTGCTCTACATCCTGATCGCGAAATTCGCCCTGCCGAAAATCGGCGGCACTATTGAACAGCGCCAAAACCGCATCGCCACCGATCTGGACGAAGCGCAGCGTCTCAAAGACGACACCGAAAAGGCAATTGCAGCCTATGAGGCCGCACTCGCCGAAGCTAAAGCCAAAGCACATGTCATCGCACAGGAAGCCCGCGATGTGTTGCATGCGGAAATTGACGAAGAGCGCACCAAACTCGACGCTCAATTGAACGCTCGCATGGTGGAAGCCGAAACCCGCATTACCAAGACCAAGGATGCCGCTCTCAAGAATGTTGAGCAGGTTGCTGCGGATACGGCTGCGGAAATCGTCAAACAGCTGATCGGCACAAAAACAAGTGCAGCAGCGGTGAAAAAAGCAATTGCGGACGTAAACTGAGCCGCTAAGGAATAACGCTATGTTGAAGACACCGGATTTCTGGGTTGGTATCAGCTTCCTGCTTTTTGTGGCGGTTCTCGTGTGGAAAAAAGTGCCCGCGATGATCACCTCAGCATTGGATGACCGGGCTGATCGCATCCGCACCGAGCTTGAAGAAGCCAAGAAGCTGCGTGAAGAAGCGCAAGCTCTGCTGGCGGAATACCAGCGCAAGAAAACGGAAGCGGAAAAAGAAGCCGAAAACATCGTGGCTCAGGCCAAGGTGGAAGCTGAAGCCTATGCCGCGGAAACCCGCGAGAAGCTGGCTGTGAGCCTGGAACGCCGGATGGCGATGGCTGAACAGAAAATCAGCCAGGCTGAAACGTCTGCAATGAAAGAAGTGCGTGCTGCAGCAAGTGAACTTGCTATTGAAGCCGCTTCAAGAATCATTGCTGGCGAGGTTAAAGGTGCCAAGGCGAACAGCCTGATCGACGACTCAATCGCTGCAGTTAAATCACGATTGAACTAACACCGCTTCGACCAACTGAAATTTGAAATCAAAAGGCCCGGCGTTTAAAAGCGCCGGGCCTTTTTAGTTATTCAGCAGCGTCCATATACGCCTCAATCGGCGGACAACTGCAGACCAGATTTCTATCGCCTGCAACATTATCGACACGCCCAACAGGCGGCCAGTATTTGTCGGTACGCTCTAACCCGAGCGGAAAGAATGCCTCATGCTTCTCATAGGGCAAATCCCAGCTATCCATCAGTAACTGGTGGGTATGGGGGGCATTGCGAACCACATTGTTGATCGCATCCACCTCACCTGCCTCAATCCCCGCAATTTCTTTCCTGATCGAAATCATTGCATCGCAAAAACGATCAAGCTCGGCCTTTGATTCACTTTCCGTTGGCTCAATCATCATGGTCTCAGGCACAGGAAACGACATGGTCGGGGCATGATACCCATAGTCGGCCAGACGCTTGGCCACATCTTCCACGGTAATGCCGCAGGCCTCTTTGATTTGACGCATGTCGATAATGCATTCATGGGCCACATAGCCACCCGGGCCGGTGTAGACAATCGGGAAATGCGGTGCCAGGCGCCGGGCAATATAGTTTGCCGACAATATTGCAACTTCGGTGGCTTGCGTGAGCCCCTCAGCCCCCATCATCGCGATATATGACCAGGAAATTGGCAAGACGGAAGCAGAACCCCAAGGGGCTGCGGCCACCTGTCCTTCTGCCTCACGGTTACCCGCAGCAGGGTTTATACCCTCAATCACTGCATGGTCTGGCGCAAACGGTGCCAGATGGGCTTTAAGACCAATCGGCCCCATGCCCGGTCCTCCGCCGCCGTGAGGGATGCAGAATGTCTTGTGCAGGTTCATGTGACACACATCCGCCCCAAGCTCCGCCGGCCGCACCAGGCCAACCAATGCGTTGAGATTTGCCCCATCAAAATAGACCTGACCGCCATTTTCATGAATGATCGAGCAAATCTCTTTGATCGCCTCTTCAAAAACGCCGTGGGTCGATGGATAGGTGATCATCAATGCCGCAAGTGCATCTTTATGTTCGCCGGCTTTGGCGCGTAAATCTTCCACGTCCACGTTGCCGTTTTCATCACATTTGACGACAACCACCCGCATTCCCGCCATTACGGCGCTCGCCGGGTTTGTGCCGTGTGCAGATGCCGGGATAAGGCAAACATCACGTGCGCCACCACCGGTGCTGGCATGGTAGCGCCTGATTGCGAGCAAGCCCGCATACTCTCCCTGGCTACCCGCATTGGGTTGCAGGGAAACTGCATCGAACCCAGTAATCTCACACAGCATGGCTTCGAGCTCTTCGAAAAGCTGCTGGTAGCCTTGTGTCTGATCCAGCGGAGCAAATGGGTGAATTTGCGCAAAGTTGCGAAACGTCACCGGGATCATTTCCGATGTGGCATTAAGCTTCATGGTGCATGAACCAAGCGGGATC
>CAJQND010000229.1 GCA_905479595.1 uncultured Hyphomicrobiales bacterium | reverse complement strand
AATTGGCACGACAGGGCGCGGTATTGGTCCTGCCTATGAAGACAAAGTGGGCCGCCGGGCCATTCGGGTTATGGATTTGCAAAACCTTAGCTCTCTTGGTGCGAAGATTGAACGTTTGCTTACCCACCATAACGCCCTGCGCCGGGGTCTCGGCGAGCCTGAAATCTCTGCCGCAGAGTTGAATGCGCAACTGGCTGAGATTTCCCCAAAAATTCTCCCCTATGTGGATTCCGTTTGGCAATTGCTCGATGAGCATCGTCGCACGGGTAAACGCATTTTGTTTGAAGGCGCGCAAGGCACTTTGCTGGATATTGACCACGGCACTTATCCTTACGTGACCTCATCCAACACGGTTGCGGCACAGGCAGCGACTGGAAGCGGCGTTGGCCCGGATTCACTTAATTATGTGCTTGGCATTGTGAAGGCCTACACCACAAGAGTGGGGGCTGGTCCGTTCCCGACTGAGTTGGAGGATGAAATCGGTCAACGCCTCGGCGAACGGGGTAATGAGTTTGGCACAGTAACGGGGCGGCAACGCCGGTGTGGCTGGTTTGACGCTGTGTTGGTGCGCCAGGCCCTCAAAACCTCTGGGGTAACGGGAATAGCGCTCACCAAGCTTGACGTGCTGGACGGGTTTGAAGAAATCAAAGTGTGTGTCGGCTACGAGCTTGATGGCACGCGGATTGACTATCTGCCTTCCTCAGAAGGGGCACAGGCTCGGGTGAAACCCATTTATGAAACCGTCGAAGGCTGGAGCGAAACCACTGCCGGCGCACGTTCATGGGCAGAGCTTCCTGCCCAGGCGGTAAAGTATGTCCGCCATATTGAAGAGCTCGTGCAAACCCCGGTTGCTTTGCTTTCCACCAGCCCGGAACGCGAAGACACGATCTTGATGAAAGATCCGTTCGAAAATTAGATCATAGACCGCTTCTGCTGTTTGTGATCTATTTTGCCGCTATGAAAGTAGCATTATGAACCAGCCCTTCCCGCCATCGCTCGGCAAGCTGGGCGACTTGCCGCGTGCGCAGTTGTTTTCAGGCACTACCGCGCTTGAGGAAATGCCCAACCTGTCGCAAGCCTGTGGCGGTGCGCGACTTTTGGTGAAGCGTGATGATTGCACCGAACTTGCCTTTGGCGGCAATAAAGTGCGCCAGCTTGAATTCTATCTTGGTGACGCGCAAGCCCAGGGGGCTGATACCGTATTGATCACCGGTGCGGTGCAGTCGAATTTTGCCCGTCTTGCAGCAGCCGGTGCCCGCAAGCTGGGCATGGAATGCCACATACAACTTGAGGAAAGAGTCGCGAAAACCGATCCGGTGTACCGCAGTTCAGGCAATGTGTTGCTTGAAAAAGTTCTTGGTGCAGTGCTGCATTCTTACCCCGAAGGCGAGGATGAAGAAGGCGCGGACCGGCGGTTGAATGAAATTGCGCAGGAACTCAAATCAGCCGGACGCAAACCTTATGTGATCCCTCTTGCTCCGGGGCACGCCCCGCTGGGTGCGCTTGGCTATGTGGTAATGGCGCAGGAACTGTTGCAGCAATTGGATGAGATGCAGGTCATACCCGATGAGGTTGTTGTGGCATCGGGGAGTGGTGCGACCCATGGCTGCTTGCTGTTCGGATTGCGTGCATTGGGTTCAAGTGTGATCGTGCGTGGTATCTGCGTGCGCAGAAATGCGCAGGCCCAGGAACCGCGGATCGTGCAAAGGTGCGCGGAGATTGCCGATCTTTTGGGCGTGTCATCTCCTGTCGATAAAAGTGACGTGCTGGTGGATGACAGCTTTCTGGCACCTGGTTACGGGTATGCGGGGCAGGATACTCTGGCCGCGATCATGGAAGGGGCACGAACGGAAAGCCTGATGCTGGACCCCACTTATACGGGCAAGACCTTCGCCGGGTTCTTGCATCGCGCCAAAGCGTCCGACCCCAAAACTAACCTGGTTTTTGTTCATACTGGTGGTGCGGTGGCTTTGTTTGCCTATCAGACTGATCTGGAAAATTTTCTAGTTTAGAATCTTTTTAAACTACTGAATTTGAACGTTTTTTTGAATGATTCTAAATCCGACTAATTCAGTTGGTTTTTGTTGACATGGGGAAAATTCAGCAGTATTCCGACTTCAGACGTTCATCCTGCCGCACAGACGGCGGACCTTCTATCAGGAGCAAAGACAGATGAAATTGAAACTACAAGCGACCGCCCTTGCAGCACTCGGTGTTCTCTGGATTGGCGCACCGATTGCGGCTCAGGCTGCTGACGAAGTTAATGTATATTCTTACCGCCAGCCTTCTCTGGTGGACCCGCTGTTTGAAAGCTTCACTGAAAAGACCGGAATCAAGGTCAATACCGTGTTTGCGAGCAAGGGGCTCATCGAGCGCGTTGAAGCTGAAGGAGCCAACAGCCCGGCGGATTTAATTCTTACTGTCGATATCGGACGTCTTACCAAAGCGGTGAAATCGGGTGTTGTGCAACCGCTGGCCTCACCTGCAATGGAGAAGAATATTCCTGCCAGTTTTCGCGACCCTGCAGGCAATTGGTTTGGCCTGACAACGCGGGCGCGGGTGGTTTACGCCGCCAAAGACCGGGTCAAGCAGGATGAAATCACATACGAAGAGCTTGCCGATCCAAAATGGCGCGGTAAAATTTGCATCCGCTCTGGCCAGCACGTTTACAATGTTGCGCTGATTGCCTCAATGATTGCAGCCCATGGAGAGGCGGAGACGGAAACCTGGTTAAAGGGCTTGAAAGCCAACCTTGCGCGAAAGCCATCTGGAAATGACCGCGCCCAGGTTAAAGGGGTTTTCTCTGGTGAATGTGATCTGGCAATCGGCAATACCTATTACATGGCAAAGATGATGCTGAACGATAAAAAGCCTGAACAAAAAGAGTGGGCCGCGTCGGTGAAAATGCTTTTTCCAAATGCCAAAGACCGGGGCTCTCATGTAAACATCTCCGGTGTGGTATTGGCAAAGAATGCCCCGAACCGAGATAGTGCTGTGAAGCTGATGGAATTTTTGTCAGGTGCAGACGCCCAGAAAATCTACGCAGGCGTTAATCACGAATATCCAGTCAACGGCTCTGTTGAGGCGTCAGATTTAGTGAAATCATGGGGTGCACTTAAACCTGATAGTGTTTCGCTTGCTGAAATTGCAAAACTGCGCAAAAAGGCATCTGAGCTCGTTGATAAGGTTGGGTTTGACGAGGGGCCAAACTCTTAAGGCCAACCAAATTCCAGCGGCAAAGAAACTTTCCTGCCCGGGCAGGGCTTGAACTGGAGCGATAATGGCGCAGTCCGCCAGCCAGCAATCACCTTGGGCCCGGCCTGTCCGCTCCGCGCTGGCAGCGCCGGGTTGGATGGTATGCGCGCTTGTGATCAGCGCTATCGTTTCTGTGCCAATTATTTCGCTGGTGGTGCTGGCGCTCGGGGCGCAGGAGAATATCTGGCCCCATCTTATTTCTACGGTTCTGCCGGGCTCCGTGCTTACAACCTTTGGGTTGCTGTTGGGGGTCGGGATATTGACCTCCCTTGCGGGCACCGGCACGGCGTGGCTTGTGACGATGTACAGGTTTCCCGGTTGCAATGTCTTTAAATGGCTTTTGCTCGTACCTCTGGCCGTGCCTACTTATCTAAGTGCCTTTTCCTATATGGAATTGTGGGACTATTCGGGCTGGATACAAACAGCACTGCGGGGCAGTTTTGGCTGGACCAGCGCCCGTGATTACTGGTTTCCGGAAATTCGTTCCCTTGGTGGGGCGATTTTTGTCATGTCGTTTGTGCTTTATCCGTATGTCTATCTAACTGCGCGGGCGAGCTTCATTCAGCAGTCGGTTTGCATTCTTGAGGCGGGCCGAGTGCTTGGTTGCACTCCATTTGGGGTGTTTACATCGCTTGGTTTGCCGCTGGCACGCCCGGCGATTGTCGCAGGCGTCACTCTGGCACTCATGGAATGTCTCAACGATATTGGGGCGGTGGAGTATTTTGGCGTCAACACACTGACGGTCAGTGTTTATTCCACATGGCTGGAACGTGGCAGTCTTGCTGGTGCGGCACAGATTGCCTGTGTCATGCTGGTTTTTGTTTTTGCTTTGTTGTGGATGGAACGCGCCAGTCGGAAACGGCAATTGTTTCACCACACAACTGGCCGTTATCGGGAAATTCCCACACTGAAACTGCGCGGCTGGGCGCGCTATGGTGCAATTTTAGCCTGCGCCTTACCGATTTTTCTGGGTTTTCTCATGCCTGCTGCGGTTCTCGCTGATGCGACGTTGGATTTTTGGGAGAATGCGCTCAGTTCTGAATTTTTCACCGCTTTGCGCAATTCAGTTCTTTTGGCAGCAGCTGCGGCATTGATTGCGGTGATCATTGGGTTGGCGCTGGCGTTCGCCGGGCGGTTGTCGGCAAGTCCGGTGTTAAAGTGGGCAACAAGGCTGGCCTCGATTGGGTATGCGGTTCCGGGCACAATTCTTGCCATTGGAATTCTTATTCCACTGGCTGGACTGGACAATGCAGTCGACGGGGTTGCCCGGAGCGTTTTCGGGGTTTCAACAGGATTGCTGCTCAGCGGCAGCGCGTTTGCGCTGGTATTCACCTATGTGGTTCGCTTCCTGGCGATTTCTTATGGGTCCATTGAATCTGGTTACACCAAGCTTTCACCGCACCTTGATTACGCCGCGCGCACCCTTGGACGCACAGCGACGGGAACTTTGCGGGAGGTTCATCTCCCCTTGCTGCGCCCAGCGCTTGGGGCTGCCGCATTGCTGGTTTTTGTTGATTCCATGAAAGAACTGCCAGCAACCTTGCTGCTGCGGCCGTTTAATTTCGATACCCTGGCCACCCATGTCTACACGCTCACATCACTGGATCTGTTTGAAGAGGCGGCCCCTGCCGCGTTGATGATTGTGGCGGTAGGGTTGTTACCTGTTTTCATCTTGCACAAAATCATCGCGGCCGGACGCCCCGGGGAACAGACTTCAGATCACTGATAGTCGGCGGACCTAGCGAATGTAGTGCAGCCCTGTGAAAGTTTGTCGAAAAGCGGTTGCTTCTGCTGCAACATTTTCAAGCGCCTCATTCCCAGTTAGCGTGCGCGCGATAATCCGGGCGAGTTCAGGCATGTCACCGGGACCCATGCCGCGCCGGACAATTTCAGGGGTGCCGATCCGCAATCCGTTCAGGTCGCCATCCACTTCCGCAACCGGCAGTCCAATACCGCAGGCCAAGAGGTTCGCCTGGCGCAAACGCTTGGACGCTGTCTGTCCGCCGCCAAACCGTTTGGCGAACACGGCAAACTGGTGGGATGTGGTGCAGCCTTTTTCTGCGGCATAAATATCAAGACCTTCAGCTGCCAGCGCCGTCGCCAGCGCTTTAGATGTTTCGACCATGCACTTCGCATAGTCGCGACCATGTTCGCGCCAATCAAGCAGACTGAGTGCCAGGCTCGCAGACTTGGCGGCATCAAAATTGGCGGTCAAGCCAGGAAAGGCTATTTTATCCAACCGTTCGGCGATTTCTGCATCATTGGACACGATTAACCCGCCCGCCGGCCCGCCGAGGCTCTTATAGGTCGACATGGTCATGAGATGTGCGCCTTGTGTCAGCGGGTTTTCCCATGTGCGTCCGGCAACCATGCCGCACAGGTGAGCGGCATCGAAAAGCACCCATGCACCAACCTCGTCTGCAATCTTGCGAACTTCGGCAACCGGGTGAGGAAAAAGATTGAGGCTGCCGCCAATAGTGATCAACTTTGGCTGCGTCTTAAGGGCCAGGATGCGCAAAGCGTCCAAATCAACTGTGTAACTCTCCGGGTCAACCGGTGCGGAAAGGATGTTGAGACCATAAAGGCCGGCCGCGCCTGCATCGTGGTGGGTCACATGGCCGCCAATATCGGGTGAGGGGACGATGATCGTGTCGCCTGGCTTGCACGTGGCCATAAAGGCATAAAGATTGGCCATGGCCCCAGATGCAACCCGGATCTCTGCATACCTTGCCTGAAAGATCTCTGCGGCGAGCTCTGCAGCTATCACCTCAATCTGTTCAATCCCTTCAAGGCCCATTTCATATTTATCGCCCGGGTAACCAAGTGATGGCCTCGAACCGAGCCCTTGCGCCAGTACCGCTTCGGCCTTTGGGTTCATGACATTCGTCGCCGGGTTGAGGTTGATGCAGTCCTCATCGTGGATTTTGGAATTCAGTGTAATCAGGCGGTCGATCTCGTGTGCTGCATCGTCACTTGCCAGTCCAGCAGCTCTGGTAGCAATTTCCTGCATATAGGTTTCGCATGTTTCAGGAACCCAGTCCCGGTGGAGAAGGTGTGTCATATGCTTATTCCGATACAGTCTAATTGTTCAGTTTTACCCGCCCTAACAGGGTTCCACGGCGAACATCAATAATAATAATTTCATTGCTGCCGTCTTTGGAGACATGGACCGCCATGCGGTTGCCATTCAGTTCAATTGTGCCAATGGTTGCGCCTTGCCCAACCGCCACATCGAGAGCGGGAAAGCCTGGGCCGGCGGACGCACTTGCGGCGCGGGTGGCATCATAATTCACCGCGCGGTATATGATCGTACCAATGACGACAATTGCCCCTACGACAAGCATGACGCCCATGATATAGACGACACGCTTGAGAATGCGCACATTGCGCGGGTCTTCGTAATCTTGTTCCGGTTGAAACTCTGTCATGACACAACATATCCCTGAAACCCGCTATATAAGCGTGACCGAAGATCAGGCCGGTGAACGTATAGACCGGATACTCGGTTCTCATTTTGACGACATTAGCCGCAGCCGATTCAAGGACCTGATTAAACAGGGCCAAGTAGCGGCAAGCGGGCGCACGATAGTGGAGCCGAACTACCGGGTCAAACCCGGTGATGAGATTTCCGTTACTGTTCCACCGGCTGAAGACCCTGAGCCCAAAGCGCAAGACATTCCGTTGAAGGTAATTTTTGAAGATGACAGCCTGATTGTTATCGATAAACCGGCTGGTCTTGTGGTGCATCCAGCAGCTGGAAATTGGGACGGCACCTTGGTGAACGCGTTGATTGCCCATTGTGGTGACAGTCTTTCTGGTATCGGCGGGGTGCGCAGGCCCGGCATCGTCCATCGGCTGGATAAGGAAACTTCTGGCATCATGGTGGTGGCGAAAACCGACCAGGCACACAAATCCCTCAGCGAACAATTCGCCGCCCATGGTCGCGATGGCCGCATGACACGGGCTTATGAAGCCATTGTCTGGGGTGCGCTTGAACGCATGAAAGGCTCAATCGATGCGCCTTTGGGGCGCAAACAGACTAACCGGCAAAAAATCGCAGTGACTGAACGTGGCCGCCACGCGGTGACCCATTATCAAGTTCTGGAAACAATGCCGGCAAAGGCAACGAAAGTGATCACCAGCCGAGTGCGCTGCATCCTGGAAACGGGCCGCACCCATCAAATCCGCGTCCACCTGGCCCATATCGGCCATCCGTTGTTGGGCGACGCCTCTTATGGTGCACATTTTGCCGCCAGCGCATTCAAACTCGGACCGGAAGGCCAGGCTGCGCTTAAGGCGCTAGGCCGTCAGGCTTTGCACGCCATTCATCTGGGATTTGAGCATCCTGTAAGCAAGGAGCCCATGCGCTTTGACAGCCCGTTACCCGCCGACATGGCGAAGCTTCTTGCAACATGCCGAAGCACCAATTTGTAATTGCAATTCAAACGAACCTGGAGAGACAGAATTGAAGATTATTAATGAGTCCTGACCCTAGCTGATGACAATAGCTCTTTGATCTTCCGGTTTACGTGATTGCGTCCAGCAAGCTTTCAGCAGCAGACACCGCAGTGTCCTGGTGGGGTTGAAGGTCTTGCCCGCCCCAGCCAAGGATGTCTTCCAAAAACGGGTCCGTGATGCCGGATGGTTTCTTGAGTAAAGCCGAGACCGTCTTGAGCCCACAATAGGGTACATAAGCCGCCGAATACCCGCCTTCATGAGTCATGACAATTTTACCACCGCAATGGCGTTCGCTTGCGTCCATAACCAAGTTAGTCATCTGATGATAGGTGTCAGATCCCAGCATCATTGTCCCAAGCGGGTCCAGGGCAGAGGCATCAAAGCCACTCGCGACGAATATTATCTCAGGTTTGAAACGGTCCAGGGCGGGAATGACAACGCGGTCCATTGCTGCCAGATAGGCCCCTGAACCAGAGCCCGGTGGCAGAGGTATGTTTAAATTAAATCCTTCGCCTGCCCCGCCGCCACGTTCTTCCAGCAAGCCGGAATTTGGCGGAAAAAGACCATCCTGGTGCAAGGAAATGGTCAACACGCTTGGGTCGTCATAAAATGCCGACTGGGTGCCGTTTCCGTGGTGCACGTCCTAGTCCACGATGGCTATTCTGCCCACACCGTGCACCGCCTGAGCGTGCATGATACCAAGAACGGCATTGCCGAAAATACAAAACCCCATGGATTGGTTTGCAGTGGCATGGTGGCCACGCGGGCGGCACAGCACATAGGCATTGTCGACGTCACCGCTGGCGACCCTGTCGACCGCTTCCAATGTTCCTCCCGCGGCAAGCATGGCGATCTCATAGCTGCCTGCACCCATTGGTACAGCGGGGTCTGCCCAGCCGCCGCCGGAATTGCTGATATCCTGAATTTTCTTGAGCAATTCTGGCGTGTGAAACCTGAGTACCTCGTCTTGCGTTGCCGGTCTCGCCTTCAGCATCGTCAGCTGATCATAAAGAGGACTGACTTCAACCAAATTGCGAAAGCGGCGTTTGGTTTCGGCGTTTTCTGCGTATTCTCCTGGCTGAACCGTGAGGCCGGGTGGGGCCACCAATGGGCCGGTGCCTGTATCGTGCCAGTAGTATAATTCGTGTGTCAGCCAACCGGTTTTCATGCGCTATCCTTTTTCGTCCTGCATGATTTTTTTAAGTGCGCTATGGCATACCTGTTTTGCACAAAATGCAACTGCAAATTTGCGTTAGCTTCTAACGCGCACGGTTTGGGCTCTGGACTCATGACCATATTTTGGCGGTAGGGCGGGAAACGGACTTTGGTTACGACTAGCATCAACTGCAGCTGTACGGACTTTTCTGCCGTTCTAATCAAGCGAACGAAAGTCCGCTTCTGGTCCGAAGAAGTAGTGCAGCACAAACGAAAAGCAACCCCGGAGCACCGCCTGAAACCACGTACCATAAACTTGAACAGCAAAGCTCAATGGCGTCGAACCGCAGGTCTGGCGCACCGGTACCCTTGGTCTTATCGCCTGTCACAAGTTCATGCGTGTTGAAGAATTCATGCCCTGACGGTACGCTTCTGATTGAGTGTAACTAGCTGGTCAAAATTGCACAGGGTCAATGGCACTAGGCGGTCACAATTGAAAACAAAAATGATGGAGTAATTGCGAATGCTGGGAAAAAAATTAACTAAAGCCTGTTTGGCGGCATGCTTGTGTGCCCCGCTTGTGGGCAGTGCATCGACGCTGGCGTATGGACAAGGTTGTGACGTTGCGATCATGGAAGGCCGGGTGATGGATCCGGAAACCAAATTTGATGCAATTCGAAATATCTGTGTGACGGGCGGGAAGATCACTGCGATCACAGAGAGTAAAATCACAGGTAAACAGGTCATTGACGCCAAGAACCACGTTGTTGCTCCCGGGTTTATCGACGGCCATGTTCACATTGTCGACTCGGCCCTGGGCCAGAAAGGCATACTGAGAGACGGCGTCACGACCGCGCTTGACCTCGAAGCAGGCGCTTATCCCGTAGATCAATGGTACGATCAATTGGCTGGGCGTTCGCAAACTAATTATGGCGCATCCGTTTCCGCGGTGGGCGCACGGACTGCGGTTTTCCGGCCCAAGTTCAAGTCGACCGGTAATGGCGTCAAAGACGTAATGGTCGATCCGAAGGGCATGGGCGCTGATTGGGTCGTGCGCCGGGCGACGCCTGATCAGCGTGAGGAAATCCTGAAAATTGTTGACCACGGCCTGAGCCGCGGTGGACTCGGGGTAGGGCCACCCGTCGGCTATATGACCGAGGGATTTAGCTCTGAAGAACTCCTGGGCATGCAGAAACTTGCAGCCAAGTACGGCCGCTTCACTCATATTCACACACGCTTCTCGAGCCAGATCGCGCCGACCTCGGCCATTCTCGCGTTTCAGGAGGCCATCGCTCCCTCGATTGCCTATGGTGGCGGTGTCATCATTGCACATTTTACCGCTCAGGCTTTGGCGCAAACCGAGGCATCAATTGCCTATATTGACGATCTGCGTGCCAGAGGTGTGGATGTGATACTCGAGGTGTATCCCTACAATTTTGGCGCGGCGGGGAACGGTGTTCAGGCGGACTACCTGAAACCGGATAACTTCCAGAAGAATATGGGCCGCACCTACAAGGACATCATTGATACTGCTACGGGCAAGCCGCTCGACAAAGCCGGTTATAATAAGATGGTCAAGGACGATCCGGGACACCCGGTGATGTTCTATAATGCGACCGAAAAAGACAATTTGACAGGTATTGGCCATCCAGATGTGCTGATCGGCTGCGACTGCTTTCCTTACACCGACCCCAAGACCGGAAAAATGATAACCGAGTGGGACACACCGTGGACCGATGCCGCCACGCATCCGCGCACCGTTGGCGCGCATGCCAAGGTCTTAAAATTGACCCGCGAGAAGAAGATCAAGTTGACGCTGATGCAAGCAATCTCGAAAATGTCATACCAATACGCCAAATTCCTGCAGGACAATGGTGTGGCGCAGATGGCGTTCAAGGGCCGGGTTCAGGTAGGTTCCGACGCGGACATCACGATATTCGACCCAAATAAAGTCACCGATAATTCAACTTTGAAAAAAGGTGAGAACGCGCTGCCGTCAACCGGCATCCCCTATGTGCTGGTGAATGGCACAGTCGTTGTGAAGAATTCCAAGGTTCTGAAGGGCATCTTTCCCGGCCGTGCGGTTCGCGCGCCTATCCAAAAGCATTGAGGCAACAAGGCGCATTTACGGCTGGGCATAACTGCCCGGCCGCTTCGACAACCATGATTGATTGAATGACAATCCCACAACTAAATGGGTGGGCCTTAATTTGCAGAGTATATTCGGTTTGGGCTCGCTCTTGCCTGTCTTTTGGCTCAGAGCTTAGGTTTACAGGCCGGTAATGCACCTAATTGGTGAGCATCTATAAGGATTGGATATTATGAAAATCGCGATCATGGGTGCAGGTGGCGTTGGCGGTTATCTCGGTGGCAAGCTGGCAGCGGCTGGCGGTGATGTAACCTTCATCGCGCGCGGGGCCCATCTTCAGGCCATTCGTAAGCAGGGGCTACGCATATGCGGCGTTGAAAACATGCATCTTCCCAAAGTGCGTGCGAGCGATACACCCGCTGAAATCGGCATTGTCGATACCGTGCTTTTTTGCGTCAAACTGTATGATACAGAGTCCGCAACAAAGGCCATCGCACCCATTATTGCGCCCAATACGACCGTGCTTACATTGCAAAATGGTATTGAAAGTGTCCGTGATATCGGTTCTGTAATTGGCTCAAAAGCCATGTTGGGCGGTGCCGCATATTTTCCTGCCAGTATTACCGCGCCGGGTGAGGTTACCTTCAACGGCAAGATCGCTGCTTGCCCGCATGTCGCCTTTGGAGAACCTGGCGGAGGCGATAGTTCGCGGGTTCAGGAACTCTTGTCCGTTTTCAGGGCTGCTGGCGTTGATGCGGATGGTTGCGCCGATACCGATCTAATGCTGTGGGAGAAGTTCTTGCTGATCGCCGGTACGAGTGCTGCGACAGCTGTTACCCGGTGTAACATCGGCACTGTGCGCAGTGACCCGGATATGCGCTGGTTGCTGCGGGAGTCTGTTGCTGAAGCAGAGCGGGTTGGCGCCCGTGCTGGCGTTGTATTTGGTGCAGATGTGGTGGATCAGGTGGTGGCGACAATTGACACCAATCCCGCAAATGGCAAGGCGTCACAATTGGTCGATCTTGAAAATGGTCGCCGTCTTGAGCTTGAATGGTTCTCCGGTGCTATTGTGCGGCTCGGCAAGGAGTTAGAGGTGCCAACACCTGTGCACGCCACCATATATGCAGCGCTAAAACCCTTCCGTGACGGCGTGCCTGCGGTATAGATACCACACAGGTTTTCGCGCGACTGGTGTGAATCGGAATGTCCATATAAAATCAAGAAATATCTGACTAATTCCTGGCAAAACAAAAGATCGACATACTACCAAAAATGGCCACTTCAAGATCAAAAAGAGCACAGGAAAGATCTGATGCCAGCAAGCGGCTGATTATTGATGCTGCGGTCGATGTCATTGCGCAAAATGGCATTGGTAAATCG
>CAJQND010000228.1 GCA_905479595.1 uncultured Hyphomicrobiales bacterium | reverse complement strand
CGATCAGGCGCAAGAGCACTTCCGTCAATTGAAAACCTTGCTGGATGAAGTGAACGTGGAAGACCGGGGCTGCACCGAGAAAGTCTATCGCGGGGTTTGTTCTGGCTTGTCAAAATCTGGACATCTCAGCCACCTTGAACGCCCCAATTACGATTTTGCCCAATATCTTGCGGAAAAAACCGGCGGCTTCAAACGGAAATTTTCGTAACCTTTTGTTAACAACCCTAGACAAATCACTCCGACTTCGAATCAATGGCGCAAGTGATTCGCAAGCGGTGAAGTGGGTGCGTGCGCCGTTTGATTTGGTCTTGAGGGGAATGTCGTGGCAAAGGCGAAGCTTGGAGAACTGTTTGTTAAAGACAGATCCCTGACTGTGCCTTTTTCTGCCCTCGCCTGGAAGCGTTTTGCAGTTAAAGAGCGTACATTGCGCCGGCTGATCACGGTTCTCATTGGCGTGTTTATTATCTTTCTGGCCAGTGCAATTTTGATCCGGATTGTAAGTGACTACACAGCCAGCCTTGAAGAACAACGTAGAACATCTGCTCTGCACGCAGACTTGGCTGCTAAAAACCTGGCACAAAAATTCACCGCGGAAATGCAGAACAAATCAACACCGCGCGCGCCCCTTAACGACGACTTGCAAAATGCCCTTGCCCCTGACGCGACAGGCAAACAACGCGTTTTTCTGGCGACTGACCCATCCGGATTCATCTCAGCAACCCATCCGGTCAGCGAGGATCTGTTAGGCAAACGGCTCAGCACCTTGATACAGAATGGAGTAGCTGGGTTTAGCCAAACCGATCGAAGCAAGATGACAGAAATGATACTGTCAGACGGTCGCGAGGTTTTTGTGACAACCCGCGACCTATCTCCGCATCCCGGTGTTCTGGCGGTAATACAAACCCGCGACGATATGCTGGCGGGTTGGTGGAACCAGACAAGCACCTATGGGTCACTGTTTATCACGACAAGTTTCGTTCTTTTGCTCATCGGGGCGGCATTCCACTGGCAATCTGAACGCGCTGATGATGCAGATCGAACGTTGACCATGGCAACCGAGCGGCTCGATAAAGCGCTCGACAGGGGTCGCTGCGGATTATGGGATTGGGACATCGCACGCGGCCATATTTTCTGGTCCAAATCAATGTTTGATATTCTCGGACTGGAACCGCGTGGCGAGCTTTTATCTTATGGCGAGGTATCGGAACTACTGCACCCCGAAGACCCGCGCATGGACAAAATCATCGACAAGATGCTGCGCACCAGATTGACCAATATCGATCAGGAATTCCGCATGCGCCACAAGGATGGCCATTGGATTTGGCTGCGCGCCCGCGCTGAGTTGGCCGATGCAGCAGGCCAGGAAGCACCGCATTTCGTCGGCATTGCTATCGACATTACCGAACAGAAACTTGCCGTGAAGCATAATATGGAAGCTGAATTGCGTTTGCGCGACGCGATTGAAAATATTTCGGAAGCTTTTGTGTTGTGGGATGCAGACAACAAGCTGGTCATGTGCAACTCGATTTACCAGCAGTTCCACAATCTTCCTGCCAGCGTTTGCCAGACCGGCGTGCACTATGACGAAGTGGCGAATGCTTCAACCGAACCGCTGGTGCGTCAACGCATTCCCAAAACCGGCGAAGAAATAGAAGTGGAGACCGGCAACACGTTTGAGGCCCAGCTCGAAGATGGTCGTTGGCTGCATATTTCTGAACGCCGCACCAAGGATGGCGGCTTTGTTTCCGTTGGCACCGACGTTACCCCGATCAAGCAGCATGAAGAGCAATTGCTGAAATCTGAAAAAGAGCTGATGAACACGGTTCGTGATCTTGAAAAGATTCGCATGGAACTGGAAGCGCAGAAACAGCGCCTGGTGGAACTCGCCGACAATTATCAGGAAGCCAAAACCCGCGCGGAAGCAGCCAATCGTTCAAAATCCGAATTTCTCGCCAATATGAGCCACGAGCTGCGCACCCCGCTCAATGCCATTATCGGGTTTTCCGAAGTGATGGAAAATGAAATGTTTGGCCCCATTGGCCCGGAGAAATACACCGAGTATGCCCGTGACATTCATCATTCTGGACAATACCTCCTCGATGTAATTTCAGACATTCTCGATATGTCGAAAATCGAGGCTGGCCGTGTTCATCTCGACATTGGCAATTGCCAGCTCGACACGATTATTGAGCATGCGCTGCGCATTGTTAAACCTCGGGCATTTGAAGACAATATTTCAATTGTTGAGAAAGTGAAGGCTGGCATCACGTTGAAGGCTGACGACCGGGCGCTCAAACAAGTGTTGATCAATGTACTGGCAAATGCGGTGAAATTCACTCCATCTGGCGGACGCGTCACCGTTGCTGCACGCCAAACCGGAGATGACATCAAGATCGACATCATTGACACGGGCATCGGTATCTCAAAGCGCGACATTCAAAAAATCGGCACACCGTTTGAGCAAGTGGAAAATCAGCTCACCAAATCGCGCGGCGGTTCTGGACTTGGGCTCGCCATTTCACGGTCCTTGATCGAACTGCATGGCGGCAAACTCAATATTTCGAGCGCTGAGGGTGAAGGCACGAGAGTTTCCATTGTGGTTCCGCTGGCCGCCAAAGAGCTGGCAACCGAAGCCGCATAAGACCGGCACACTGAAAAATCTAATCTTTTTTTCGTTCCCGGCGTTTGCGGCGGCGTTGTTCACGGCGCTCATTCCGCCGCACCATTGAATCAGCCATTGCCTTGCGCTCTGCCGGGGTCAGGCTTTTGATCACATCCAGTAAGTAGGCATTATTCCGCTTCGCATTCGCCCCGCGCGCACTGCTAAGGGTTGCGAACGCC
>CAJQND010000227.1 GCA_905479595.1 uncultured Hyphomicrobiales bacterium | reverse complement strand
AACGTTCAGTTTCACGGATTCTCCGGTTTTCTCAAAAGTGCCGTAACCTGCCACTGCGCCACTTTCATTTCCCTCGACCAGGACAAAATAGCCATCGACGAACGCAAGCGCGCCGTTGGGCAAGGAATAGACTTCTCCCGTGCCGGGTCCTATGCGCTTGAAATTTTGCACTGTGCCTGTACCCATGCTGAAAATCAGAGTCAAATTGTCCCCGGAGCGGCTTGCGGTTACGTCATGTTCCGTCAGCCCCTGGGATGTCAGTGGTGGATTTTCCAATGGCGCCGTACTGATGGTCTGCTCAGCAACCAGATGAACATGGGTGGCTGCCGTCGAATAAGGACCCGCATGTGCCATTGCCCCTTGATCTTCGATGGGTTCGCCATTGAAAACGGCATGCTGAATAAATACGCCGTCCTTGAACAGGAAGACACCAGTCAATGGCATCTCGTCACCGCCTGAGGATGTCAAACCGGTATAGAACCACAGCCCTTCAACCTGCTGTTCGAGAGAGCTTGCGTCTGTCGATTGACCTGCGGCAAGCGTTCCGCAGATGAGAAAAGCAATGGCGCTCAGAAAAAAGGGCCTGATTGAATGATAAATGCTCATGATTTTCCTTGTTTGACCTGTTCATATCCTGGTTGTGAGTAACAGTCGTATGGCGGCTATGCTGGTATAAATGCCGGAAAGCCGCTTTCACTGCTTACCTATGAAGAATAGCACTGATGCGCTAGCCGCAACATGTTTTGTGCTGGACAAGGGCTACGGGCTTTTTTGCCAGCTGAAGAACTCGATCGTGTACCCGCCTGGGTCTTCGACAATGAAACCACGGACTGGTGCACGCCCTGGCTCGGAGTCGCCCCCAGGCGCTGGTAATTCTTTCAGAACACGGACATCCGCAGCCACCAACCGCTCATACCACGCATCGACATCATCTGTGACGAAACTCAGCATTGCCGGTTTGTCGGCGGAAACATGATGCACACCGTGACCCTCCAGAACCAGCCCAACCGACGATGTTGCGGTGATGCGGTAGATCTTCACCCAGTCTTCGTCCATGGTTTTTTCCAGCCCAAGCAAATCTTCATAGAAGGGCAACTGGGCTGCCAGGTTCTCGTAGTAGAAAAATGTGATGGTTTCATCCAGTGGAGTTGGATGCTGTGCACTGACCTGTCCTGCTGACACCAATACGGCCAGCAATGCTGCAAGTACCGCTAATGAACGAGCTCGTAAGATTCGCATGACACTCTTTCCCTCTGGATTACTTCTTTGATGGTACTGTATCGTAGCAGTTGACGCTGACAATCCAAGCAGGAGAATGATATGCGCACCAGGCTAACGTTGTGCTTGATGGCAGGTGTTTGTGCGATGTTCTGTGCAATCGGGACGAATGCATCTTCAAATAAACCACCCCTAAGCCTGGAAAGTATCTTTTCCGGCTCGGAATTCCAGAGTGCCACCCTGGACAACGTACAGTGGCGTGGCAATGGATCAAGCTTCACATTCACCCGGCGCAATGCGGAGACCGGACTGCTCGATGTGTATGAGCATGAAGTCGAATCGGGTAAGAATAAGCTGCTGATTTCCTCCAGTGAACTCGTTTACAAAGCTCAGCCGATAGAAATGGCCGGGTATCAGTGGTCGAAAAACTCTCGCTTCCTGCTGATTGCCGGACCGCAAAAACGTACCTGGGACAGCGTCATTGAAGGGCCCTGGTACGTCTATGATACCCAGAGCAAGTCGAGCACCGCTTTGGCGGACGGCAGTACAGCTTTGCGCAACTTACATCTGTCACCCACCGGACAAGGTGTGGGTTATGTTCTGGAAAACAATTTGTACATTGCTGATCTGGTGAAGAGTACGGTCCGTGCTGTTACGGATGACGGCAGCGCGAACATTTTCAATGGAATTTACGACTACGGCAGCACAGAGTTCGGCTTCGTCGATGCCTGGCACTGGTCGCCGGACGGGCAGAAGATCGCCTTCTGGCGGCTGGATGTAACCGACCTCAAGGTCTTTTACATCATGGACGAACTGGGCAAATACAACACAGTCCATGCCCTCAAATATCCCAATACCGGCGAGCGTCACGCGATCAATCAGATCGGTGTGTTTGACCTGCACAGCGGGAAAACGACATGGATGGATATTGGCAAGAACACAGATGATTACATCCCGCGCATCGACTGGACCAGATCGTCCCAGACACTTTCGATTCAGCGCCTGACCCGGAATCATGAATTGCTGGACGTGTTGCTGGCAGATGTTGAGAGCGGGGATTCGCGGGTCATTTTTTCGGAAACCGATCCCGCCTGGATCGACATTACAAAAGACCTGAAGTTTTTCAAGAATCAGGATCAATTCGTCTGGACATCTGAAAAGAGCGGCTACCGTCACGCCTATCTGTACGATTACCAGGGCGAGGAAAAGCAGCTCACGCAAGGCGACTGGGAAATCGCTTCGCTCATCGCGCTTGATGAGGCCGCTGGATGGCTTTATTTCTACGCCAAGAAGGACTCGTTCATTGATCAGCATGTCTACCGGGTTGCACTGGACGGATCAGAAGTACAGAAGCTTTCCGGCAATCCAGGCTGGTACAAATGGAACTTCGCCCCGGACCGGCGTCATGTTATCCAAACCTATTCAAACGCCAGCTCTCCACCCAGAATATCGCTGATTGATCCGTCCGGCGGCGAAATCAGGGTCCTGGTCGAGAGCGAACTCGAAGGATTGGCGAAATACGACGTGCCCAACCCGGAGTTTTTCAAGTTCAAAACTACGGACGGCATCGAACTCAACGCCTATATGATGAAGCCGGCGGATTTCGATCCAGCCAAAAAATACCCGGTCATCGCTTATGGCTACGGCAATGCAGGTTCACAAATGGTGGTCAACCGTTGGGGTAGTTCGCGCGGTGCTCAACGTGATCTGTGGCACCGTTACATGGCGCAACAGGGGTTCATCATATTCAGCATGGACAACCGCACCACGGCGGGGCGGGGCAAGTTGGCCAAGAACCTCACTTATGGACATTATGCCAAATGGGCGGTTCACGATCAGCTGGAGGGAGTCAAGTACTTGCACTCATTGCCGTATGTGGAACCTGATCGGATTGGGTTTTGGGGCTGGAGCGGTGGTGGCTATCTGACGGCTGCATTGATGACCAAGGGTGCGCCACACTACAAGACCGGCGTCAGTGTCGCACCGGTGATCGATTTGTCCAGGTACCAGGCCGTGGGTGTTGAACGTTGGATGGATTTTCTGGATGAAAATGAGGAAGGTTATTACGAGACGAATCTGCTGAACTTCGCTGATCAGCTCCAGGGCGACCTGCTGCTGATTCACGGAACCGGCGATGAAAATGTCAAATTTGCCTTTACGCTCCAGTTTGCTGACGCGTTGATTGCCGCAGGTAAGCAATTCGACATGATGGTCTATCCAAACGAGCACCATGGCATAGAGGGCGCACGCTTGCACGTCTATACCAAGATCGCGAATTACTTCAAAGAAAAGCTCTGACGG
>CAJQND010000226.1 GCA_905479595.1 uncultured Hyphomicrobiales bacterium | reverse complement strand
CGGCGCGAGTTAATTTTTCGCCAGGCTTGCGAATACGGGTGTCAAATAAAACGCCTTGTGCAGGTTTAGAAACATGTAAAATAAAAACTTCAAAAAATACCTAAAACCAAATGAAAACAGTAACAAAGTCCTGATAAAATCCAGAAATGCGATAGCAGAATAAAAATGAAATCTCAATATATTTTGGGTAAAAGACATAATGATTTATGAATCATGAAACTAATTTCATTAGAATAAAGAAGTATATTTCCAGAATTTAACTAAACAAATCCAGGCAATAATGGACTGAGTTTTGCCCAGTTACTGCAAAAAAGAAAACCCGCGCCGGGTGGGCGCGGGTTAAGTGGTCAATGGTCGTGCTTGCGCCTAGCAATCCAGAGTGTGATCACGCTCCCATTGGGTCAGGTGGCGGCCAAATGCATGCCATTCATTTGTTTTGAGCTTGATATAGGCATCTGAAAACTCACTCCCCAGAGCGGCGCGCAATACTTTATCTTTCTCAAAATTGCGGATAGCATCACCAAGATTAAGCGGAAGTTTTTTAACGCCACGCACCTTGTGACCTTCAGCATACATATCAATGTCAAGACGCTTGCCGGGGTCGCGCTTGTTGTTGACCCCTTCAAGCCCGATAGCCAGGCTGACCGCCATCAGCAAGTACGGATTGGTAGCACCGTCAGCGAGGCGCAATTCATAGCGTCCTGCACCTGGTACACGGATCATATGGGTACGGTTATTTCCGCCAAAGGTAATTGAATTAGGCGCCCAAGTGGCACCAGACGACGTTGTTGGCGCGTTGATGCGTTTATAGGAGTTGACCGTCGGGTTGGTGATCAGCGCCATACCTTCTGAATGATGCAGAGATCCGCCGATCAGGTGATAGCCAAGTTCGGAAATGCCAAGTTCGCCGTCCGGGTCATGGGTGAGGCAGGTTTTACCTTCCAGATCCCACATTGAGATATGCGCATGGCAACCGTTCCCGGTGAGGTGGACAAACGGCTTTGGCATGAAGGTGGCGCGAAGCCCGTGATTTTCGGCTATGGAGCGCACCATGAACTTGAAAAATGCATGCTGGTCAGCGGTGACGAGGACATCGTTGAAATCCCAGTTGATTTCAAACTGCCCATTGGCGTCTTCATGATCGTTTTGATAGGGCCCCCAGCCAAGCTCGATCATCGTCGTGCAGATTTCTGAAATGACATCGAAGCGGCGCATAACGGCCGATTGGTCATAACAAGGCTTTTCCGCAATATCCAACGGGTCAGAAATTGCAGTCCCTTCAGGCGTGATCAAATGAAATTCCGGTTCGACACCGGCCATCATTTTCATACCTTGATCTGCAGCCCGTGCGACGAGTTTCTTCAAAACAACCCGTGGTGCCTGCTCCACCGGTTTTCCGTCCATCATGGGATCGCCAGCGACCCATGCAACTTCCGGCTTCCACGGCAATTGGATAACCGAAGATGCGTCTGGCATAGACAGCATATCGGGATGTGCCGGCGTCATGTCCAGCCAGGAAGCAAATCCGGCAAATCCAGCGCCGTTCTTTTGCATGCCTTCAATGGCCTGGGCCGGCACCAGTTTTGCGCGCTGTGCACCAAATAAATCAGTAAAATTGATAAGAAAAAATTTCACGCCTTTGTCAGCGGCAAATTTTGCGAGATCGATAGACATTTCCCCGTTTCCTTCTTTTCGCTTAAGTTTTAAATGCTACTTCTCGGTTTTAGGGTCTAAAACCGGCTTGAACCCCCCTTAAATGTTCAATAGCGGCATGTTCATGCACAATAGAGCGTCATCGCTCTAAGGCAACAAAATTTCCTCCAGTGAAACAAATTTTATCGAAATTTGTAATCTTTTGTTAACCATAACAACAGAATTCCTGCCCGATTTGCCAATTAGACCAAACGGGCAAGTGTTTGATGTTCCGGTAAACAGATCGTTCATTCCTGTCTGCTAGCGTTGAATTTGGTATCATGAGTGCTCGGTCATGAGTTTGATCGCGCGTTGTTAGTAAGAATGATGAATACAGAGTCAAACACCAAAGAGTTCAAATCCATCGACACAGAAGCCCGATCCTTAAGGTTTCCGAGTGGTAAAACGCCATCCGTGCTGGTGGTCGATGACAATCTCACCTATCGCCTCGTATTATGTGCCCTACTTGAGCAAATGGGTGCCACAACTGTGCAGGCAGTGAGTGGAGAGGATGCAATTACCCGGGCAGGTAAAGCGCAGTTTGATGTCATTTTGATGGATGTCGGTTTACCGGATATGGATGGTTTTGATGCAGCAGCGCGCATTCAAACAGCATCTGCCGAACAGGTGCCGATTATCGCTTGTACCGCCTATGATGGGCTTGAGGAACGCGCGGCAGCGGCACGTGTTGGTATGTTTACGTTCATTACCAAACCAGCCGGGCGGCGCAGTGTGTTTCTCGCTATTCTCGAATGCCTTTCAGAGAAAAAGAATGCTGAAAATCGTTTTGTTCCAAATGCGAAAGATACAAACGATCAAGATGAAATTGAGCCTGTGCTGGATACAGACAGTCTGTCGGAAATACTGGGGGGTCTCACGCCGGAAACGCGTGCGCTGGTTCTCTCCAGCGTTCCACTCGATACGAATGCGTCACTTGCTACCATGCGCACCGCTGCTCTCAATGCAGATCTTGCCAAACTGGAAATTTCTGCCCATCGCCTCAAAGGTTTAGCGCGCACCTTTGGTGCCCGGCATTTGGCCTCGCTTACAGAGAAACTTCATTGTCTTGCACGCGAAGGACAAGGAAAAGATGCCCTGGCCTGTGTGCCGGCCATTCAAGCAGGCGCGCGCGACATGCTTGATGCTTTGGCGGAACAATCAGCTGCCTGAAAGGCATAGGGGAAGAATGATTGGGGACGATCAGGTGAAGAAAGTTCTACTTGTTGAGGACACGCTTTCTCTCGCTCATGTCTACATGGGTTATTTGCGCGAGGCCGGGTTTGAAGTGACCCATGTTGAAACTGCTGCTGCGGCGCAAAAGCAGGCATCTCAGTTTGAATTTGACGGGTATGTTATTGACCTTGGCTTGCCAGACATGGACGGGGCTGAACTGATTTGGGGGTTGCACGATACAGTTGCAAATCCGGCATTCATTGTTGTCACGGCAGATGCTTCCATCTCGCGTGCCGTCCAAGCGGTTCGCAACGGTGCACATGATTACCTGGTCAAGCCAATCGCCCAGACGCGTTTGATTGAAACACTGGGACAGGCGATTGACGCGGCAAAAGCAAAATCTGTGCAGGCAAGTGCAAACAAATTTGTGGGCGTGAAGGCCGACGAGGCAGAGATCGCATTAGAAAAAGCTGGATTTATCGGCCAGTCCGCGGTGATGCAGAATGTTTACCGTGCGGTCAATCAAGTGGCCCGTTCCAAGGCGGGTGTATTTATTACCGGAGAAAGC
>CAJQND010000225.1 GCA_905479595.1 uncultured Hyphomicrobiales bacterium | reverse complement strand
AAAACTGCATGCTGAAATTGCAAAATCTGTTGAAGAAGTTGGTTTTGTTCCTGAACCACAAAAGCTGGAACTGCTTGGCATTTGTCCAAATTGTTCCCAAAAAACTCATCCCAATCCAACGGAGGAATATTAATGAAACTCAATTTTAAAACCCCGATTTTAGCTTTGGCGTTAGCCGTTCAAACGCTTGGCGTGATCTCGGTTGAAGCGAGCGAACGGGTATTGGATGCTCATGAACACGGCGTGAGCAAATTAAAATTAGCGCAGGAAAGCAACACCATTATCTTTGAACTGGAAGCTCCCGGAAACGATATTGTGGGCTTTGAACACGCTGCAGAAAATGATGATCAAAAGTCGGCTGTGAACGAAGCACTTTCACAATTGCAGAAACCTGAATTGATTTTCGTATTGCCCGCTGACGCGAAATGCACAGCGTCAAATCAAAAGGCCGAATTTGAAACCGAAGAAGATCATGCAGGTTTTCACGTGACTTGGACGATGACCTGCGAACGGCCAGCCCAAGCGAATGCCATAACCGTTCGATTTTTCGAAATTTTTGAACGGGCGGAAGAGGTGGAGTTAGAGGCAATTGGCAACTCCGGGCAAGTCGCCATCGAAGTGGAAAAGGGGCAAGCCAAGGTCGATATTTCGCAAGCCATAGGTGAATAAATGCCGATGGCCGATGCTGTCCCAGCGATTTCTATCGCTGATCTTTCATTCCAATTTTCCAACAACACCCGCTCCTTTTCTCTAAAGATAAGTTCGTTCAAAATTGAAAAGGGTGAACGGGTTGCGTTGGTGGGGCCGTCAGGTTCGGGGAAATCAACTCTGCTGGGATTGATATGTGGTGTCCTCTCGCCTTTGGACGGCAGTGTTTGTGTATTGGGCCACCACCTTGAAAAAATGTCGGGCAGGGAGAGGGACAGGTTTAGAGCGAACACGATTGGCGTTATTTTTCAACAATTCAACCTGCTACCCTACCTATCCGTTTTGGATAACGTCGTTTTGGCGTTGGAATTCTCAAAACATCGCCATTTGAGCATATCAAATAAGCAGTCCAAGGCAGAAAAGTTACTCACTTTTCTTGGCTTAGGTGAGGCAGAAATGAGACACCAAAAGGCTTCGCAATTGTCAGTGGGACAACAGCAAAGGGTCGCCGCTGCCCGCGCCTTTGTGGGAGAACCGCCCCTCATCATTGCCGACGAACCAACCTCGGCTCTCGATCAAGACAGGCAAGCGGAGTTTCTCGAAACGTTGTTTTCGCAACAAAAGGCCAATGACGCAACGCTACTGATGGTTACCCATGATCTTACAGTTGCAAAACAATTTGATCGTGTTTTGGACCTCAGAGACATTTGCGACCTCAGTAAAAACCAGGTAGCTGGATCATGATTGTTCTACGGCTGGCATTACGTAGTTTGCGAAATAGGTGGGTCACCGCAATCTTGACGGTGCTTTCCATCACGCTATCCGTTGTCATGCTGTTGGGGGTTGAAAAAATTCGAGCGGGAACGAAGTCCAGTTTTCTCAATACCATTGCCGGAACCGATTTGATCGTGGGAGCAAGAGCCGGTGATGTTCAACTGCTCCTTTATTCGGTATTCAGGATTGGCGATGCGACAGCAAATATCACATGGAAAACGGTGGAAGATATAAAATCTCGCCCCGAAGTAAAATGGGTGGTGCCCATCTCCTTAGGGGATAGTCACCGCGGATTTAGAGTGATGGGGACCTCGCGAGAATACTTTGAACACTACCGCTATCGGCGCAACCGCCCGCTTGAATTTGCGTCTGGTGAACCCTTTAACAACCTGTATGAAGCTGTTGTCGGTTCAACCGTCGCAAACGAATTGGGCTATAAAGTCGGCTCCGAGATTGTTGTTGCCCATGGTACCGGGAGGGTGAGTTTTGGCGAGGATCATAAGGATAAGCCATTTCGTGTCGGCGGTATTCTCAAGCAGACCGGAACACCCGTAGACCGAACCGTACATTTAAAGATGCAAGCCATTGAGGCAATTCATATAGGTTGGGAAAAAGGATCAGCGCCCAGGGGTGATAATGTTCGTTCTGCCGAACAGGTTCAGCAGCTCGACCTCAACCCCAAATCCGCGACCGCACTTTATGTCGGATTGAAGTCCCGTATGATGACTTTTTCACTTCAAAGGTGGGTCAACACATACAAACAGGAAGCAATCAGCGCCATCTTGCCGGGCGTCGCATTTGCTCAACTTTGGAAAATATTGGGCAGTGTTGAATTGGCGCTACTGGCCATTTCAACCATGGTGGTTTTCACCGCCTTTCTTGGCATGATAATCTCAGTGTTGGGTTCGCTGAATGAAAGGCGTCGTGAAATGGCAATTTTGCGATCCGTTGGTGCCAGCCCAATCAACATTTTCAGCCTGTTACTTTCAGAAGCGGTAGTACTCGTGCTCGCAGGAATTTGTATTGGCGTTTTTGCCAATTTCATTATTCTATATTTCGGACGGGCAATGATTGAGGAATGGACGGGCTTGGCTCTCGACCTTACCTTGATTACATCCTCAGAAGCCAAGTTGATGGTGGGAATATTTATTGGCGGTGTCGTTGCCTCAATTGTTCCTGCATTGCGTGCGTATAAAGTAACTCTCTCTGACGGCCTCACGATTCAAACTTAAAAGGACTTGAGTGGAAATGAAACGACTTACACTAGTAGCAAGCGCCATTTTACTTTTCATCTTGGCAACATTTTCTGCAAGTGCAGCCCCCCAAGTCATTACTTGGCAAGATCTGGCTCCCACCGGTAACAATGCCCCAACCATAGACTTTGGCAAATTCACCAAACCGAAGGGCATGCCCAAACTTTCAGATTTCGACGGCTCTCAAAGTGCCTTGGACGCCTACGTCGACAATATGGAATTCATGCGCCAAATGCAGCCCCAGAATGGCGATACCCTGGCAATGAGCCTTGATGGAAAAGAGGTAAAGATTGCCGGATATGTCACACCTCTTTCATTTGATGGTGACAAAGTAACTGATTTCCTATTCGTTCCCTATCTCGGTGCATGCATGCATGTGCCGCCTCCGGGCGCTAACCAGATCGTCTATGTTGAGGATGCAACTGGTATGAACGCCGAGGCCCTTTATGACCCGGTTTGGTTGATCGGCCGGCTAAAGGCGACGCCAGTGTCAACGCTTGTTGCAAACGTTGGCTATACCGTCTCTGGTGCCAAACTTGAGCCATATGATGAATAGTCCCAAGCGTCCCTAACTCGAACACAAGGGCTGCTTTGAAGACGATTGCAGATAAAGCCCATGGAACGCCAGCCAGCCAGCGACATGGCTGCTTTTGTAGAAGTGGGCCCTAAGCAGATCTCAGTAGCGCTGAGTGAAGGACCAAATTCGCCGCGCCCGCGCGATGCCGGATAACTGGAGGTAACATGGAACGGTGTCGCCTCGGAGTGAACCGACACTTTTTCTGTCGGTATTTCGACCTCATCGAAATGCGATTTCTCATCTTGCGTGGCATAGATGCGCAGGCACTTCTCTGTGCGGCCTCCTTCGAGTTGACCATGACGAAACGAGGTGTCCATACCATGATGCAGTTGCAGAGTGACACCCGCGCTTTAGTAAATGAGTCCGCCTTGGGTCATCAACTGCCCTGATCATAATAATAGACCAAAGGTCGGTCATTCATTAACATTCAAACTAGACCACCACATGGGCGTAGCTCATCTTATAAATAGTGGAATTTCATTGAACTTTCTTCGTGCCTTTATTTGCCCGGTGTTTTCAGTTGCAGGGATTGCCTCTGCGGCTTTTGCGGAGGTTCCCGATTATCCGATCGGCAGAAACAATGTTTTTGCGCCATACGGACAGTTTCACTTTGCCTTGCAGAGCTTCGACGACGGTCAACTTCGCACTACCAACTTGGTTGATATTACCAACTCAAACAGCCGCATCGGTTTTTACATCCAACCAATCGAAAGTGACGATGGTCTGTCATTCCAGTTTGAAACCGGGATGGGGTTTCGGCCTTCCTCCTCCACAAGCCAGATACACACACCCGAATTTTTTGACTGGAGTCGGCGTGATCTGCGTCAGGTCCAAGTGATCTATAAGAGCCGGATCGGAACAATCAGATTGGGCCAGGGCAGCATGCCGCTTGACGGAGCCGCAGAAACCGATCTGGGCGGAACAGTAGTCGTGGCCAAATCGAACATACCGGAGGCAAACGGGGACTACATCATTCGAACAGCAGAAGGTGCTCTGTCGAGCGTTACTATTGGTGACACTTTCGACAATCTTGACGGTGCGCGGCGTATGCGAGTGCGGTATGACACGCCCGAATTTTCAGGATTATCTCTGGCCTTGGCCTATGGCAAAGAGGTACTGAAAACCGGGGATGACACAGACTATTATGACATTGCTCTTCGTTACAATCAGACGTTTGATGCGATCAAGGTCACCGCGGCCATTGGCAGCGCATTTGCCCGCGACAACACAAATACCGAACAAACTATCGCTGGCTCGCTTTCGGTCCTGGACACGCGCAATGGCCTGAACGGGACGGTAGCATTAGGTATGAATGCAGATACAGGTGAGGAGTACGTGTATCTGAAAGGCGGATGGAACGCCGACCTACTGCCTTATGGCGAGACTAAATTTGTTGCTGAGGGGTTCTTGGGAAAAGATTACCTCACTACTGGATCAAGGTCGTCTATGTGGGGGATCGGTGTCATTCAGAATCTCGATAGTGCTGATCTTGAGGCTTATCTTGGATACCGCGCTTTTACTTATGAAGACAGAAGCCCAACCGAGTATCAAAATTCCAATGCGATCCAGCTTGGCGCACGCTGGCGTTTCTGAGCGTGGTTATTCCTTGTGCTGACGGGAACGTTCAGGGCGCGAACTCAGAACTGTTTGGTATTTAATGGTGCCTTTTTCTATATAATTGACGAAAGCAAAACGGTTAGTGGTTCAAATTAGACATTTGTAGGGGAAAATTTAGTTAATCTGGACCAACGACCTTTCTAGATAAAATAATTGATGCACCTAACAGGCTTGGTAGGGATTTATCGATGGATACGCTGAAAGATCTTCAGCCCGTGGATGAATTTCATTTTGAGGCGAGACCGCGACCAAAGAGCTGATCAGGTTTTCCAATTTTACATCAGACCAGCACATCTTGGATGTAGGCTGCGGCATTGGTGGATGCACTCGCCGTTTGTCATATAAAACAGACCTCCGCGTGACCGGAACAGATTTAAGCGATGAATATATTGATGTCGCAAATCGATTGACACAATTGCTCAATATGCAGTTCGAAAAACTTATCCCCGCCCCAAAAACCTCCCCTATAGTCCCTAACACTTTCCCTCATCTGGAAGCACGAGACGTCCGTGGTTACGTGTTGAGGGAAGGGTGGCGATCTGAAATGGCTCTTGGGAATACGGTCCAGGAGACTAACAGGACGCGGCCGGACCATGCCCGGCTTCC